>NZ_JAUMSQ010000001.1:0-151607 GCF_030519285.1 Mycolicibacterium arseniciresistens | reverse complement strand
GACGCGAGGGCGTGCACCGGCGGGCCATGGCGGCGCGCCGGCGCCCGACTCAGGCCGCGGCCGGTGGTGGCTGCGGTTGAAACGGCTCGTACCACCACCAGTCGGCCCGTTCGCCGGTGGGCCCGGGACAGGGCGGTACATCGGGTGGTGGTGTGGACGGCGGGCGGGCCAGTGATGCCGAACTCAGTTGCTCCCCTTCGCCATCGGTGACGACGAGGTGCTGCGCGGGTCCGGTGATGGTGATGCCGCCGCGGTGATGCATGCGGTGGTGGTACGGGCAGACCAGGACGAGGTTGTCCAGTTCGGTGGCGCCGCCGTCCTCCCAGTGCCGGATGTGGTGGGCGTGCAGACCCCGGGTGGCCCCACACCCCGGCACCACGCAGCAGCGGTCCCGGTGCTCGAGGGCCCGGCGCAGTCGGCGGCTGATCTGGCGGGTGTCGCGTCCGGACCCGATGGGCTGCCCGTGGCGTTCCAACCACACCTCGAAGGTGGCATCACACAGCAGGAATCGGCGATCGGCGTCGCTGAGCAGCGGACCCAGATGCAATGAAGCCACCTGTTCCTTGACGTCCACGTGCGCCACTACCGTGGTGCGCTGCCCGTGCGGGCGGCGGGCCACCTCGGCGTCCCAGCCGGCCTCGACGAGGCTCATGAACGCATCGACCGTGGTGGGCATCGGCGGCGCCTGATTCGATGCACTGTCAGGGTCTGCTTCGTCGGCGTGGTCGCGTTTCCAGTCGGCGACCATCCCGTCGAGATGTGACTGTACGGCGGCGTCGAGTTTGGCCGCTTCCAGATGCGGCAGGAAGATCCGATAGGTAGTGCCCTTGTCGTCGCAGGTCTTGCTGTACGTCGGTGCGGGTTCCGGCTTGGGGTCGGGTTCCGGTTGCGGTTGCGGTGGGGGTTCGAGCTTGATCGCGGTGCGCAACTGGTTCACCGTCGCGGAGGTGACCAACTGGGCGTAGTGCGCATCAGAGCCCGGCCCGGCCTTCTCGGCGATCACCCCGACCTGATCAAGTGACACCCGACCGTCGCGCAAGAGTTGGGTGCAGCGCGGCAATTCCTCCCACCGCTGCGCGACGGCGGTGACGATTTCAGCGTTGCGCGGTGACGACCCGGTCTTCCACGCCACCATCGCCGCCACCGACCGCGCACCCGTCATACCCCACAGGCCGTCGCGGTCGATCTCGGCGACGATCTCCACCAGCCGCCCGTCGATCGCATTGCGCTGACCGCACAACTCGGCGATCTCCTCGAACAACACCGCCAACCGATCCTTCGGCCTCACCGAAGGAACGAAAGACGTTGCGCTCGAGGACATGACCCCATCATCGCAGAGGGGTCCGACAAGTTTGGACTACTCGGAACGGGTCTACGTGCTCGAGCCATTGCGCGCACCGCCACAGCTTATTTCGGCTTCTTGTTGCCGTTCCCGATGCCTCGGCCGTTGCCATTACCCTTGGGGCGCTTCTGTTCTTGCGTCGCCTGTTCGATCACCGGGGCCGGTGCCGGCTCGGGTACGACGATCGGCGCCTGCTCGATCACCGGCGCCTGCTCGACCACGGGGATCTGCTCGGCCACCGGGGCCGGCTGGATCACCGGGGACGGTGCGACCGTCGCGCTGATCGGGGCGATGTTCGGCGTGCTGATGCTCACCGGATCAGGCTGGGCCGGCACCGGCGTGGACGGCGAATCCAAAGTGAAGGCCACCACCGCGATGGCCAGTGCCCCCATCGCGGCCGCAGCACCGACCGCCTGACGAGAGCGGTTGTGGGAACGGCGATGTCCGGTCGACGCCAGGACCACGGTGTCCAGCGAAGGGTCTGGACGGGCGACCGGCGGTTCGATGGGCGGGATCACGCGCGGTCGCTGCGGGATGGTGGTGACGGGCAGCGGCACTGCCCTGCCGCTCAACGCGTCCAGCATCGCGTCCGCGCTGGCGAAGCGCTGCCCGGGGTCCCGGGACATCGCGCGCTCGACCACCTGAGCCAACCCCGGATCGAGATCGGGGCGCAGGTGCGCCAGAGGCGTCGGCTGCTCCTCGACGATCGCGCGCGCCAACGGCGCGATGTCCTCCTGGTCGAAGGGCTTGCGACCGGCCAACGCCTCGTAGCCGACCACCCCGGCCGCATAGAGGTCGTCGGCGACGGACGCGGGCTCGCCGGCCAGCCGTTCGGGGCTGAGGTAGGCCAGCGTCCCGACCAACTGACCCGTCGTCGTGTGTGCGGCGCCCGGTGTCTTCGCAATCCCGAAGTCCGCGACCTTCACCGCGCCGAATTCGGTCAGCAGGATGTTGCTCGGCTTGATGTCACGATGCAGCACGCCCTCGCCGTGCGCGGCCGCCAACGCGGAGAGCACACTGCGCAGCACCGTCGACACCTGACCCTGAGGCAACGGACCGCACTCGATCTGATCGCCAAGGGTGTCCCCGGGCAATCGCTCCATCACGATGAACGGTGTCTCGTCTCCCTCGCCGAAGTCGTAGACCCCGACGATGTGAGGATGGTTGAGCGCCGCGGCCGCGCAGGCCTCGATCTTGAAACGATCGCGGATCTCGGGCTGCGCGCTCAGGTGGGAATGCAGGATCTTGACGGCCACCGGCCGGTTCAGGCGGGTATCCCACCCGTCACGCACTTCGGCCATCCCGCCGTATCCGAGGACGCCTCTCAGTTCGTAGCGGTCGCCCAGAAGCCCACGACCCTCCATGCCGAGCGGATTTCCCGCGCTGACGCCTGAGTAAACCCTCAGAGAAACTTTAGAAGTTGGCCATTGGCGTCAGTCCCGTCGCCCAGCCGATCAGCCCTCGGCCGGCGGCCGTCCGGCGACCCAGATTGCTGAGTCGTGGGTCACGGGGCGCATCCCCGCGTTAGTCTCTGCCGATGATCGCGGGCGAGAAGGCGCCTGACTTCACTCTCTATGACCACACCGGCCGGCCGCGGTCACTGTCCGCGTTCCTTCAGGACGGCCCGGTCGTCCTGTTCTTCTTCCCGATCGCGTCCTCGCCGATCTGCACTGCTCAGGCCTGTCATTTTCGCGATCTGAGCGACGAGTTCGCCGCGGTCGGCGCCCAGCGGGTGGGCATCAGCACCGACACCGTCGACCGGCAGGCTCACTTCGCCCAGCAGCGCTCGTTCGACTACCCGCTGCTCTCCGACGTGGACGGCGTGGTGTCCGAGCTGTTCGGGGTGCGTCGCGGCAGGCTCGCCAGGCTGCGCGGCTCCGTCATGCCGCGTCAGACGGTGTGGCGTGGCCGCCACACCCGGCGTCGTGGCCTAATGGGCAGATTCATGCCGGTCAGACGCACCACGTTCGTCATCGACACCGACCGCACCGTGCTCAAGGTCATCTCCAATGAGGTCCGCGCATCGGTGCACGCCGACCACACCTTGCGTTTCCTGCAGGACCACGACGTGCTCCAGCGGCGCGAGGTCCCGCCGTCCACGCTCACGTCAGGCTTTGACGACGCTGGTCTCGAACTGCCGCTCGAGGCTTTCGTCGAAGCGGCCACCACCACGGAGCCGCCGGGCTGGCCGAGACAAGACGTGCGGGGGCAGGTCTTGACGTGTTGCGGACAGAGCCGCTCGGTCGCAGAGATCGCCGCGCATCTGTCCCTACCGCTCGGCGCGACGCGGTACCTGGTGGGCGAGCTTGTGACGCAGGGTTATCTGCGGGTGCAGGCCGTCCCTGGTGACTCGATGACGATCGCTGAACGACGTGAACTGATCGAGAGGACGCTGCAGGGCCTGCGGGCGCTCTGAGGGCCATGTCCGCCACGCTGATGTGTTCCCGGGCAAGTTGTCGCCCGCCGCAGAAGGGCAGTGATGGCGGCGGCTTGGGCGCTGCGTCGCCGGTCGTCAGCTGAGACTCCCTAGTGCATCAACTGCCGGCGTATCCCAGCGCCTGTCGGACGCGCTGTATGTGGTCGAGGCTCGGCTGCTCGGGTGTTCCCGGGACCCGGATGTAATGGCCGCCGTCGGCCGCGGCGACGTCGATCTCGTCGCCGAGGGCACTCGTGTTCAACGGCGTGCCGCCCCGAATATAGGTAAGACGCCCAACCACGACCTCAGGCGGCCGATGCCCTTGCTCCCTCTTCACGCGGCGGCTGACGGCACCAAGGTGGTCGGGGTTCCACGCTTGCACGAGCGCGCTCATGTAACCCATCAGCGTTCTCTCGTCAGTCTCACTTCGGAGGTCCGCGAAGATGTGATTGTAGGGCCGCGGCATGTCGGTGAAACCAGCGCGAACCGTGTACTTGAACGTTGTCGCGCTTTCCTCGGAAGCCGGCAACACACTGTCTCGCACCAGATCGATGTAGTGACCGGGGCCCGTTCGCGGTCCGGCACTGCCTGCTTCCGTGGTCGACACGATGATCCGCTCGAGAGCATCGACGTCATCGACGTCGATGGGAACGATTCTGAGATCTTCGCCGGTTCGGGAGTCGGGTTGTTGCGGCTGCAGCACTCCCCATTGCCCGTAGAGGTCCGGCTCTGAGGGGGCCAGCCGAATCGATCGTTGCAAACGCAAAGCGCACGACTGCAGCTCGTCCTGGCGGTTGCCCCAGCCACCCATCATCCAGATCACTGGCGTCCTCTCTCAAGCAGGCGGAACCACCGTAACGGTGATCATGTCGTCGTAGCTGTTCTGCTCGATGATCGCTTCGATTGCGCTTGCGGTCTTCGCGTCAGCGACCCGCCACTCGACGGGGACACCCGTGGACAGGGCCGCCTCGTAGTGCCCCCTTAGTTCGTTAGAAATTTGTTGAGCAGCACCGAATTTCGGGTTGAACTCTCCGTTTGGACCGATCATCCACTCATAGCCCGTGCCCTTCGCCTCGACCAACAGCCCGTCCGATCCGGCGTCGGGCTCGAAACCGTCGAAATCGACCGGATCGGCGCGGCCCGGCACGTCGACTTCGTACTCCATCCCGGCGGGATATCCGGTGACTTGCTGCTCGTACTCCCGCCATTGCCCCGATCCCCGGACGATCTCCGCCCACTTTCCGGGCCCTTTGACGAGTTCTCCTGGAATCGCTGCACGCTTTGCGATCAGAGGTGCAGCGTCCGGTGGTTTGCCGACACTCCTTACTGCCCCGTCGACGGCTGTGTGATAGTTGGCGGCCGCCTCGATGGCCTTGCTCCTCATGGTCTCGTATACGGCGAGGGCGACGAGGGCGGCTGGACCCGCGAGTACGCCCGCCATGGTGGCGTACTTCGCGGCAGCGAGCTCACCTGGAGTAGGAGTGTTCGCCTTGGCTGTGTCGAAAGCCGAGGCGAAATTGTCGGCTGCCTCCCGGAGCTTCTTCGCCCACTCTGCCCCGTCGTGAAGCCAGATGCCGTGCTTCTCTATGTTGGGGGCGGCGTTGCTGTCGGAGTCCTGCCAGTGAGCCTGGATGCTCTGACTGATGAACTTGGCTTCGTCGCCGAGGAAGTCGAGTTCTCGGCCCTCCTCGAGCCAGTGCATATAAAAATCTCGAACCACATCAGATCCTTGACCCGAGTGCACCGCTTCCGAGAACGCTTCAGCGCCCATCGCGGTCGATGAGTTGACATTCGGGATCCGCGGGGTGCCCTGGTGACTCTGAGGTTGCTTCGGCACTGTGATCTGTGGCGGGCCGGCCGACGGCGGCTTGGGATCGCCGATTACGTCCACCCGAGAAATCTCGAGGGAGCCCTGTTCATCGGCGACCTCGAACATGGTTGCCGACGCCTGCACGATCTCTCCGCCGTGCTCGCGAACGTCTTTGGCCTCTCTCAAACGCTGAACCATGCCGCGATCGAGTTCTGTCAGGGCGAGCGCCCCGTCCGAGGACGTCACATCGGATGCAGGCGGCCGGCAGTTCTCTTCGTCGACGTCACCGCCGAGTGACGCCAAGTCACGACCGTCGTGTCTGAGCCCGTCGGTATCGACTCGGAGTACCTCCGACAAGCCCCACCCCCTCACGTGACCCGAATCGGCGGAACGGCGCGCTCCTTCGAAGTCAAACGTTAGTGGCAGGTCAAGGGTGGTCAGCGCGTCAATCTGTCCGTCCAGCCGAGCCCTCGATCGCGTCATTGGGCACCGCGCCGGTCGAGGTGGCCGTCGACGCCGACGGCGTCTGGACGGGCTGAGGCGCTGCTCGACGACGGACACCGGGGCGTCGGCCGGGACCAGGCAGAAGGGAGACCGCCAGACAATGCCGTAGAAGGCGTGGCCGACGGCGGCGGACGCGGACCGATATGGCGGCGACGAATGCGAACCGTTCGAAGTGACGGGGTCGAACGCCGGACACCTAGATCCGCGACCTACTCGATATGAGTGGAGCTAAGGGGATTCGAACCCCTGACCCCCACACTGCCAGTGTGGTGCGCTACCAACTGCGCCATAGCCCCTGAAGTTGTGCCCACCGAAGTTACACCACCCGCATATGCGCGACAAAACCGCCGGTAGACGGTTCGCGCGTCAGTTGTAGAAGCGGCGCAACTGCGGCCAGGCCGCCGACCAGCGCACCGGGTCACACACCGCGATCTCCGTGCCGTTCTCCTCGTTGCCCAGCGCCGCCCGATGTGTCACCACCACGTTGCAACCCGTGAACACCGGCGACCGGTTGCCCACGACGACCACCCGACCGAGGGCCGAGTCGGGCGGCGGGCCCCAGTCCCAGTACGACATGTGTCCCGAGTAGGGCGCCGGCAGGCCGAACTCCGGCCCGTAGCGTTCGATCGCACCGGCCTGCCCGTAGTTGCGGGTGACGATGGTTGCCGACGGCCCGGCCTGTGCATGCGCCGCGGCCACGGACGCGGTGAAGTCCCGCCACCCGACCTGTTCCCCCTGCTCGGCGTTGACCGCCAGCACCGGCCCGAGGGCTTGCACGGGCAGCACCGGTAACGCCAGGACCACGGACAGCGCGGCACCCGCCACGGCCCCCGTCGCCGCCCAGGCGCGGTGTCGTCGAGCCCACTGCCATGCCGGTTCGGCGCCGGCCGCCACCAGCACCACCAGTAACGGAATCGCGTAGTACGGCTTGCCGCCGGCCACCAGCGTCAGTCCGCACAGCACCGGATACGCCAGCGCCACCGACCGAAACCGGCGGTCACGCCACAGGGCGATGAAGCCGACCACCGCCACCGGCACGAGGACCGGCGACAGGTACACCAACTGAACGGGCACGAACATCAGCCGGTTCTCGACGCCGTCCGACGCACTGATCCCGCCGGCGACGGTCAGCAACGGGAATCCATGGCTCGCCTGCCACACGAGCACCGGAGCGGCAACCACCGCTGTCACCACGACGCCCGCCGGCAGCCACCACGTGCGGATCAGCGACCGTGGCCCGACGGCCAGCAGGCTCAGGCCCAACGCGGCCGGCAGCAGGAGAATCAGCCATTTGTTGGTCAGGGCCACTCCGACAGCCACGCCAACCGCAGGCCACCATCGCGGATCGCCGGTGCGCAGCAGACGCAGCACGAAGAAGACGGTCACCAGCCACAGCAGCAGGTCCGCGGTCGCCGTCGACAGCATGTGCGTCACCGCCAGCACGAACAACGACGACGCGGTAGCGGCCGCGGCCACCGTCTGTCCGCCCGTGCCCGCACCGACCTCCCACGCGATGAGCGCCGCCACGACCACAATTGCCGCACCGAGCAGCGTCGCGGCGATCCGCATGCCGACCGGCGAATCACCGAAGGTGAAAAGCCGCGTCAGCAGCGGCGTCAACGGCGGCTGGTCGACGTACCCCCAGTCCAGGCGCTGACCGGCCGCCCGGAAATACAGCTCGTCGCGGTGGAACCCGTAACGTCCCGACAGCGCGGTCAACACGATGGCCTGGATGACGACCACGATCCCGACTTCTCGGCGGGCGAATGCGGTCACGGCACCTCGCCACCGGCTTCCGGGCCGAGCGGTCTGGCCGGTCCGTGTTCCCTCGCCGGCCGTGGCCGGGTCTCCGGGGCGAACGTCCAACTCACCGCCGCCACCACCAGGATCGCGCCCGACACCACGAACGCCCAGCCGAACGAGAAGTACTGCGCGATCAGTCCCACCAGCAGCGACCCGCCGATCGAACCCACGTCGGCCATCATCTGGAACGTCGCCACCGCCGTACCGCCACGCGCTTTGTTGCCGATGATGTCGGCCACCGCGGCCTGCTGCGGCGACGTGAAGATGCCGGTGGCGAAGCCCGCCACGACCGCGCTGACCAGGAACAGCGGCAGCCCGTCGGTGAAACCGACGAGCGCGGTCGCCACCCCGGCCGCCGCAAGGCCGACGATCAGCAGCATCTTGCGGCCCACCCTGTCGGACAGGTAGCCGCTCGGGATCACGGCAGCGACGTTGCCGATCGCGAAGGTCGCGAGCGCCAGCCCGGCGACACCCGCCCCGCGGTGCAGCACGTCGGTGACGAACAGCGGCACCAGCGCGATGCGCAGCCCGAACGCCGACCACCCGGTGGCGAAGTTGGACAGCAGCGCGGCGCGGTAGGCGCGGTTGCGCCAGGCGATCCGGACCGTCACCGTCTCCGTGCCCTCGGCTTCGGGGGCGGCCAGCGAGGAGTTGCGCAGGCTGATGAAGACCACAGCCGCGGCGACCAACAACGCGCCGCCATAGATGAGGAACGGTGCGCTCAGCCCCAGGCCCGCGGTGAGGCTGCCCAGCACCGGCCCGCCGACCGAACCGACGAGAAAGGCCGAGGAGAACATGCCCGCCACCCGGCCGCGGGCGTTCTCCGGGCTGATCCGGATCATCAGGCCCAGCGCGGAGACGAAGAACATCGTGGAGCCGATGCCGCCGAGCGATCGGAAGATCAACAGCTGCCAGTACGTCTGGGCGAACGCACACGCAGCGGTGGTGACCGCGACGATCACCAGGCCGCTGGTGTAGATCCGCCGCTCCCCCAGCCGCTGGATCAGCAGCCCGGTCGGCCACGCGAAGCACAGCCGCATCAACGCGAAGGCGGTGATGACGAAGGTCGCGGCGCTGATGCTCACCCCGAAGTGGCGGGCGTAGGCCGGCAGCACCGGTGCGACGACGCCGTAACCCAGTGCGATCACCGCGTTCGAGACGATGAGCACCCAGACTTCGCCGGGCAACTTCTCCTTGGCGACGGCTTGCGAACAGTCGCCCTCCGCAGAGGCACTCACGAGATGACTGTATTCACCACCTCGCGCGCGGCCTCCTGCACCTCCGCCAGATGCTCGGGCCCCTTGAACGACTCGGCGTAGATCTTGTAGACGTCCTCGGTGCCCGACGGCCGCGCGGCGAACCAGGCGTTCTCGGTGGTCACCTTGAGACCACCGAGCGCGGCGCCGTTCCCGGGAGCAGACGTCAGCTTGGCGGTGATCGGCTCCCCCGCCAGTTCGGTGGCGGTCACCTGTTCGGCCGACAACTTCGCCAGGCGGGCCTTCTGCTCGCGGTCGGCGGGCGCGTCGATGCGGGCGTAGGTCGGGGCGCCGTACTTCTCGGCCAGCGCCTGATAGCGCTGCGACGGTGACGACCCGGTCTTGGCGAGGATCTCCGATGCCAGCAGCGCCAGGATGATGCCGTCCTTGTCGGTCGACCACACCGTGCCGTCGTGCCGCAGGAAGGACGCACCGGCGCTCTCCTCGCCACCGAAACCGATTGTCCCGCCGAGCAATCCGTCGACGAACCATTTGAACCCGACCGGGACCTCGAGCAGCTCGCGACCAAGCCCGGCCACCACCCGGTCGATGATCGACGAGCTGACCGCGGTCTTGCCGACGGCCGTCGAACCGGGCCAGTCCGGGCGGTTGGTGTAGAGGTACTCGATGGCCACCGCGAGGTAGTGGTTCGGGTTGAGCAGGCCGCCGTCGGGGGTGACGACGCCGTGCCGGTCGGAGTCGGCGTCGTTGCCGGTGGCGATCTGGTAGTCGCCGATCTTGGAGATGAGCGACGCCATCGCGTTGGGCGAGCTGCAGTCCATCCGGATCTTGCCGTCGGTGTCGAGCGTCATGAACCGCCACGTCGCGTCGACGAGTGGATTGACCACCGTCAGGTTCAGGTCGTGGCGTTCGGCGATCGCCGCCCAGTAGTCGACGCTGGCCCCACCGAGCGGGTCGGCGCCGATCCGGATGCCCTCGGCGCGGATGGCGTGCAGGTCGACGACGTTGGGCAGGTCGCTGACGTAGGCGTCGAGGTAGTCGTGGCGCTGCGCGGTCTGCAGTGCCCGGGTCAACGGGATTCTCTGCACCGCCCGCAGGCCGTCGCGCAGGATCTCGTTCGCGCGCTTGGCGATCGCCCCGGTGGCGTCGGTGTCCGCGGGGCCGCCGTTGGGCGGGTTGTACTTGAAGCCGCCGTCGCGCGGCGGGTTGTGCGACGGCGTGACGACTATCCCGTCAGCGAGGTCGGCGTCCCGGCCGCGGTTGAACGCCAGGATCGCGTGGCTGACGGCGGGGGTCGGGGTGTAGCGGTCGGCCGAGTCGATCATCGCGACGACGTCGTTGGCGGCGAGCACCTCGATCGCCGACGCCCACGCCGGTTCGGAGAGCGCGTGGGTGTCACGGCCGATGAACAGCGGTCCGGTGGTGCCCTGGGCCGCCCGGTACTCGACGATGGCCTGCGTGGTGGCCAGGATGTGCGCCTCGTTGAAGGCCGTGTCCAGGCTCGAACCGCGGTGCCCGGAGGTGCCGAACACCACCTGCTGGGCCACGTCGTCGGGATCGGGTTGCTTCGTGTAGTAAGCAGTGACCACCTGGGCCACGTCGATGAGATCTTCGGGTTGCGCCGGTTGACCGGCACGAGGGTTGGCCGCCATGGGTCGATTCTGCTCCCGGTACGCGCGGCGTTGACGGGCGGCCGGGTGAACAGCCGCGATACTTTGCATCGTGCCCGGATTCGACCGTCGCGAACTGGTCGCCGTCTTCGTCGGCGGCGCGCTGGGCACGCTGGCCCGCGCGGGGCTGGAGACCCTCGCGCCCGCCGATCCGGGCCGGTGGCCGTGGCCGACGTTCACCGTCAACATCGTCGGCGCGTTCCTGCTCGGCTACTTCACCACCCGGCTGCTCGAACGCCTCCCGGTCTCGGCCTACCGTCGCCCACTGCTGGGCACCGGCCTGTGCGGCGGCCTGACGACGTTCTCGACCATGCAGCTCGAGACGTTGCGGATGCTCGAACACGGTCATTTCGTCCTGGCCGCCGGCTACCTGGCCGTCAGCATCGCCGCTGGGCTGGTGGCGGTGTACGTCGCCACGGCGCTGGTCCGCCGGGCGCGGCTGCGGTGACGACCGCCGCGCTGTGGGCGGGTGTGATGCTGCTGGGCGGCATGGGCGCGGTGCTGCGCTTCACGGTGGACCGCACGGTCTCGGCCCGGCTCGGACGCCCGTTCCCGTACGGCACCCTGGCGGTCAACCTGACCGGCGCCTTCCTGCTGGGCCTTCTCGGCGGGCTGGCACTGGCCCCCCATCACGCCCTGCTCGCGGGCACCGCGTTCGTCGGCTCGTACACCACGTTCTCCACGTGGATGCTCGAGACGCAGCGACTCGGCGAAGAACGGCGGGCGTGGCCCGCGGTCGCCAACATCGTCGTCAGTCTGGTGCTGGGCCTCGCCGCGGTGTGTTCCGGGCACTGGCTCGGGGGGCGTCTGTGACCGAACTGCACAGGCTGACCGCCTACTTCGGCGAACGCGCCCGCCACCACGGCCGGTTCGTCGCCGACGCCCTGCTCGAGACCGGCGGCGCAGAAGCCGTGGTCGTCCTGCGCGGAGCCGCTGGATTCGGTCCGCGCCACGACATTCGGACCGATCTGACCCTGAGCCAGTCCGAGGATCTGCCCATCGCGCTCGTGGCCGTTGACACCGCCGAACGCATCGCCGCGTTCGCCGCCCGGGCGACCGAGGCGCTGTCGCGGGGCACCCTCGCCGCGGAGCGGGTGCGGCACGCCGATGACACCGTGACGGCGGAACATGTGGAGCTGAGAGTTCTCACCGGGCGCGCGGACCGCCTGAACGGGCGACCCGCCCACGTCGCGCTGTGCGACACGCTGCACCGACTCGGATTCGATTCGGCGGCAGCATTTCTCGGTGTCGACGGCAACACCGCCGGGCAGCGTCACCGCGCCGCCTTCTTCGGCCGCAACACCGCCGTTCCGGTGATGACGGTCGCCGTCGGAAGCGCACAGGCCGCCGAAGAGGCGATCCGGCTGCTCCGGCCGCTGCTGCCGTCCGCCCTGATGACGGTCGCGCCGATCCAGCTGTGCAAGGGGCGTGGTGTGCCGGTGAACCGTCCGGCGCCTGTTCCGCCGACCGACGACCGAGGACCGGCGCACTGGCTGAAGGTGACGGTGCACACCTGCGAGGCGGATCTGCACCGCGGCCTTCCCGTGCACCGGACTCTCGTGCGCCGTCTGCGGGAGTCGCCCACGACGGCCGGGGTGACCGTCCTTCGTGGCGTGTGGGGGTTCGCGGGTGACGCAGAGCCCAGCGGGGACAGGATGTTTCAGATCGGTCGCCATGTGCCGGTGACGACGGAGTACATCGACACACCGGACCGGATAGCTGCCTGCTTCGATCTCGTCGACGAGGTCACCGAAGGACATGGCGTGGTGACCTGTGCGGCGATTCCCGCGGTCGTTTCGATCGACGGCAGCATCCCACCGGCCTCCGCGCCCGAGATGTAAGCCTAGCCTAAGTTTAGTAGGCCGTGTACCGTCCCACGTCATGCAGTCGACTACCCCTGACGCGGTGAGCGCCGCTCTGACCGAGATCCTGCGTGACGACATGAACGTCGATATCCGTCGTGTCACCCGCGATTCACGCCTCATCGACGACGTCGGTCTCGATTCCGTGGCGTTCGCGGTCGGGATGGTGGCGATCGAGGACAAGCTCGGGGTCGCGCTGACTGAAGAGGATCTGCTGAGCTGCGACACCGTGGGTGACCTGGAAGCCGCGATCCTGGCGAAAGTCCCGGCGGCACAGAGCAACCAGTGAACCCTCTGGCGGCGGCCCTCTCCGAAGTCCTGACCTCCGCCGGGCATCGACTGGTCGTCTTCGACCATCCCAGCCAGACCTGGAGCCCGCATCCGTGGGCCGAGGTCCATGCCCGCGCGGAGAACATCGCAACCCGCATCGTCGACGACGACGCCGCGGCCGTCGGCCTCGTCGGTGACCCCACCGTCGAGCTCATCGCCGCCATCTTCGGCGGGGTGATCTCCGGCGCCGCCGTGTCCCTTCTGCCGGGCCCGGTCCGTGGCGCCGACACCGCGCAGTGGGCGCAGGCCACGCTGCGACGGTTCACCGCCATCGGCGTGAGCACGGTGTTCAGCCATGGCGAACAGCTGGAACTGCTGCGCGCGGTGGATAGTACGGTCACCGTTCACGACGTTGCCGCCGTCGGCCACGCCCGTCGTTCCGTCACGTTCGTCGCACCGGGCGGCCGCGGCGAGGTCGCGGTGCTGCAGGGGACGGCCGGATCGACCGGTTCGCCGCGGACGGCACAACTGTCGCCGCAGGCGGTGCTGGCCAACCTGAGCGGCCTGGTCACCCGGGTCGGCGTCACCCGTGCCGACGTCGGCTGCTCCTGGCTGCCGCTCTACCACGACATGGGACTGACGTTCCTGTTCACGATGGCTCTCGGCGGTGGCGATCTCTGGCAGGCGCCGACCACCTCGTTCTCGGCGTCGCCGTTCAGCTGGGTGCAGTGGCTCAGCGAGAGCCGTTCGTCGATGACCGCGGCGCCCAACATGGCCTTCAACCTCGTCGGCAAGTACGCCCGGCTGATCGACGGCGTCGACCTCGGGACACTGCGGTTCGCGCTCAACGGCGGTGAACCCGTCGACTGCGACGGCACGCGGCGGTTCGCCGACGAGATGGCCCGCTTCGGGTTCGACAGCGCGGCGCTCTGCCCCTCGTACGGCCTGGCCGAATCCAACTGTGCTGTCTCGGTTCCGGTGCCCGGGACGGGGCTGCTCGTCGACGAGATCCACGTCCGGACCGAGGACAACACGGTCGTGCGTAAGCAGGCCGTGCTCGGTGAGGCCATCCCGGGCGTGCAGATCCGGATCGCCCCGCGCGAGCAGCGCAGCGACGGCATCGAGGGCCGCGAGGTCGGCGAGGTCGAGGTCCGCGGTTCGTCGATGATGAACGGCTACCTGGGTGAAACGCCCCTGGCGGCCGACAGCTGGTTCCCCACCGGTGATCTCGGCTACCTCGTCGACGGTGGCCTCGTGGTGTGCGGTCGCGCGAAGGAGCTCATCACCGTCGCCGGGCGCAACATCTTCCCCACCGAGATCGAGCGGGTGGCGGCCCAGGTCGACGGCGTACGCGAAGGTGCCGTCGTGGCGGTGGGCACCGACGAGAAGTCCGTCCGGCCCGGTCTGGTCATCGCGGCGGAGTACAAGGGGACCGACGAAGCGGACGCCCGCAGCGCCCTCGTGCAGCGGGTGGCCACCGAGTGCGGCGTCGTGCCGTCCGACGTCGTGTTCATGGCGCCGGGCTCGCTGCCGAGGACCTCGTCGGGCAAGCTGCGCCGTCTGGAAGTCAAACGGAATCTGGAAGCGGTGACACCATGACCCTGTCCCTGACGACCGTCGAGGACTACCGCACGCTGCTCGACCGCGTCTTCGACGACCAGGTCACGGCGTGGACGGCCGAGGCGGAGGAGACCGAGCGCTTCCCGCGTCAGCTCATCGAGCACCTGGGCCGTTCCGGAGTGTTCGCCGAGAAGTGGGGCGACGCAGCGCAACCCGACGTCGCCAAGCTGGTCGCACTGGCGACCGCACTCGGTGGGCTCGGCTCTGCCGGTATCGGCGTGGGGGTCAGCCTGCACGACTCGGCCATCGCGCTGCTGCGCCGGTTCGGCCGTTCGGACTACCTGCGTGCCATCTGCGAGCAGGCCATCCGCGGCGAAGCGGTGCTCTGCATCGGCGCGTCAGAGGAGTCCGGCGGTTCCGACCTGCAGATCGTGCAGACCGAAGTGCGTTCCGCCCGGGATGGTTTCGAGGTCTGCGGCGTCAAGAAGTTCGTGTCGCTGTCCCCCATCGCCGACCACATCATGGTGGTGGCGCGGAGCATGGATCAGGATCCGACCAGCAGGCACGGCAATGTCGTGGTGATCGCCGTACCCACCAGCCAGGTCGAGGTGCAGGCGCCCTACCGCAAGGTCGGTGCCGGCCCGCTGGACACCGCCGCCGTGCACATCGACACCTGGGTGCCCGCCGATGCGCTGGTGGCCAGGGCAGGCACCGGACTGGCGGCCATCTCCTGGGGACTGGCGCACGAGCGGTTGTCGATCGCCGGCCAGGTCGCCGCCGGATGCCAGCGCATCATCGGGATCACGCTGGCCCGCATGATGAAACGGCGCCAGTTCGGGCAGACGCTCTACCAGCACCAGGCACTGCGGATGCGGATCGCCGACCTGCAGGCCCGCGTCGACATGCTGCGCTACTCGCTCGCCGGGATCGCCGCGGAAGGACGACTCGACCTGCGCGCCGCCGCCGCGATCAAGGTGAGCGCCGCCCGCCTCGGCGAAGAGGTGTTCTCCGAGTGCATGCACATCTTCGGCGGCGCAGGCTATCTCGTCGACGAGACGCCGCTGGGGCGGTGGTGGCGGGACATGAAGCTGGCCCGGGTCGGCGGCGGCACCGACGAGGTGCTGTGGGAGCTCGTCGCCGCCGCGATGAAGCCCGACTACGACGGCTACGCCGAGCTGATCAACTCGCCCGACTGGGACTACTGACCCGGCGCGTCTTCGGGCGTGCGGGGCAGGGCGTAGAGCGCCATCCGGCGGTTCGACATCTGGTGCTCACCGAGGAAGGCGCAGCCGGCGTATTCGCACAGCCGCCGGGCGCCGGAGTTGCGGTGGTCCGGGTCGAACATGATGCGCCGGCACCGGGGTTCGATCTCGAAGATGCTGGCGACCAGGCGCGGCAGCAGGATCGGGGCGAAACCGCGGTTGACGAAGCGCAGGTCGGCGATCGCCGCATGCAGTCCGAGGTCGTAGGGATCGGCGGCGTACCGCGGCGCGATGGAGTCCTTCGCCGCGCGGTACACCTCGACGTAGGCGAGTTCGGTGCCACGGAAGCTGCCGATCAGCGGTCGGGAGTATTCACCGTCCAGCTGGGCCTGCAGGTAACGCCGCCACCGCTCGGGCGGCCACGGGTACTCCCAGGCCTCGACCAGATGCGGCCGGTTCATCCACTCCGAGATCATCTCGGCGTCCTGGTCGGCGTCCACGAGGCGGATGGAATACGGTTCGGCGAGCGTCGGCATCGGTGGCGCGGGCACCGCGCGGACCTCGTCGGCGATCGACGTCAGCTCGCGGGGCAGGACGGGCTTGATCGCCTCATCGGTGTCGGTCATCGAGCGACGAGCCTACCGCAGGCAGATGAGGGTAGGTTTACCTACCTAACCTGTCCGGCGGAATTCACGCCAGCAGTGTCACGCCCGCGGTGAGCAGCGCTGCGACCTTGCCGATCTCCAGGCCGATGTAGAACCAGTGCGCCCGGGAACGCGGTCCGTCCCGGCCCGCCAGCACGGCGTCGGAGCGCCGGGTCAGCGCCGGCCGGACCACCAGCACCTGTGCCAGCAGTGTCACCACCGCCAGCGCGACCGCGAACGCCGGGACGATCGGCGGGCGGTCGAACGCGAACGACGCGGTGACGACTGCGGCGAGCGCGAGTTCGCACACGTTGAGCGCCCGGAACACCAGCCGGCCGATGCCGAGCCCGACCTGCAGTGTGACGCCGGGCGCGCGGAACTTCAGCGGTGCCTCGAGGAACGAGATCGCCAGCACCATGCCGAGCCACACGAAGACCGCGGCCGCCGCGACCGCTTGCGCTGCACCCACGACAGCACACTATGACAGCGTGTCATCGTGGAGAGATGGCCCGCACATCCGACCACCGTGACCGCGTCGCAGAACTCCAGCGGTGGCAGGAGTCCGGCGCGGTGTGGCGGGTCGACTCCCGAACTCCGGACGCGGTGACGATCGCGTTGTTGCGGTGCGACGGTGGCGAAGAGGTCGAGCGGTTCCGGTCCGACGACCCGAAGCTCCTCGCGTTCATCGGAAACCGCCGCAGCAGCGATGAGGAGACCTGACCGTCAGTCGAACAGGTCGTCGAGCGCGTTGCGCTCCAACTCCTGCCACCGGCCGACATGACGGCGTACCTCGACGACCTCGTCATCGTCGAGATGGTGGGCGCCGTCGGGGGTGATACGGCACAGGTCCATCGGGCCGCCCACGCTGGGAGAGGACAGGTCGAGCGCGTCGAGTACGCGCAACGCGGCCACCACCCCATAGTCGACGCTGCGTTCGGTCATCCGGAAGTTGGCCAGTAGCGCGTAGGCCTGCTGGGCCATTGGTGCGCCGCTGCCGACCGCCTGGAATCCGATGTCCTCGTAGTGGCCGACGAGCCCGTGCGGGTCGACGTCGACGATGAACGGCACCTCACCGGCATACCCCGCCGCCAAGACATAGGTGGCCGGGGTCGCGCCGGGTTTGGCCTCGGGGACGTCGGAGATGAAGTTGGCGTAGTGGTGCTTGAAGATCGGCAGCACCCGTTCCTGCACGGCCCGGCCGACGTCCTGCGCCTCGACGACCGCGTCGGGTTCGGCGTCGAACAGCCGCTGGATGTCGTGCAGCACCGCGCGCGAGCCGCTGCCGCCCCAAGCGGCATGCGAACCGAGCGGGTGGAGTTTCTGTGCCGGGTAGGACAGTCCGCGGCCGGGATCGGTGATCTGGGAGTCGGAAGCGAGCACCAGCCCGTCGGCGCAGCGCAGGGCGAGGACGACGGTCATCGCACCACGATAGAGACTCAGCCGAGCCGTACGGGCTCGTCGCGGCGATCTCCACTGGGGCCGGTGAAGAGATCGCCGCTGACCAGCGCCATCAGGGCTTCGGTCTGCGCGCGGCGGCGACCGTCGGCGACGGCACCGCCGCGGAATGCCATGCCGCTCAGCACCGCGTGCAGCGCGTCGACCACCGACGGGAGGTCGACGCCGGCGTGCAGTTCGCCGGTCTCCCGCGCGGCGGCCACTGACGTGCGCAGGAAATCACGCAGCGCCGAGGCGACGTCCCAACCGTCCGCCCGCAGTTCGGGGTGCCGCTGGCAGTCCAGTTCGGCGACCGTGAGGAACCCTGTGGCGGCGCGCACCTCGGGGTCGGTGTCGGCGGCGAGCATGAGCGTCCGCAGCCGGTCGCGCAGGGTCACCTGGTCGGCTGCCGCGCCGATGGCCTGGGCGAGTATCGCGAGGTTGGCTTCCACGACGGTGCGGAACAGTTCCCGCTTGCTGGTGAAGTGGTAGTTGATCGCCGGGCGGGTGAGGCCCGCGTGCGTCGCGATCTTCATGTTCGTGGTGCCCTCGTAGCCCAGTTCGCGGAAGACGTCGCGAGCCGAACGCAGGATGCCCGCGCGGGTGTCGGTGTTCTCCGAGGCCCGGGGCCGGCCGCGGAGACGTGGCGGTCTTGCTTCGGTGTACACATGAATTCTTCGTCACCGGACGGTCGCGAGATGTTGTGATCTGCATCACAGAATCTGCGTGGCCGTCAGGAGCGCATCGACCGTGCGGCGTGTCGGCGTCGTGACAGTAGATGTTCGACGACTTCGCCCACGCTCGGCGTGAGAGTCAGTGTCCGTCGACTTCGGCCGTCTGGTCGTGTCGCAGCGGTCCACATCGAATGTCGAAGCGTTCGCGCACGATGTCGAGGCTTCGCCGCTGGTGCTCGCGTTCCCGGCGGTGCGTCATGACGAACCTGGCCGTCGCGAGCGTCCGGCGCGGCAGCGGATACCACCGGTCGAAGTCGAGCCCGCACTGGGTGAACACCTTCGTCGGCAGCGCGTCGTACATCAGGCTGAGGTTGTACTGCGCGACGGTCAGCAGCGCGTACGGGAAGGCTGTCCGCGACGCGCGGAACATCTCCTGGAGGTCGAATTCGTAGAGCGGCGTGTCCCGGAGTTTGCCGAGCATGAGCATGTGGGTCATGAAGTAACCCATGTACGTGCTCAGATGCAGTGTGGCTGAACGCGTCTGGATGGAGAGCACCTTGCCGCCCGCGGAGAGGTAGGGCTCGTAGGGGTGTTCGTTCTTCGCGACGTAACCAGTGCAGTTCACAATCCAGCTCCCGGACGGGATCGTCGTGGTGTCGCCGTCGCGGAATTGCAGATCCACCGCTGCGTCCCGGTCCACTGCGTCGACCAGATAGTCCATCACCACCGAATGCAGGCCGCGCTCGATGGTGCGGACCTCATCGTCGGACAGCACACCCAGCAGGAAGTTGGCTGTCTGCGGGGTGACCGCGGTGCCGACCGTCGCGCATTGCCAGTCCCGCACAGCCGCCTCGTTGGTGCCGTCGAACCTGCGCGCCGCCTCGGCGCCGAAGGAACTGGTCACCACCCCCGAGTACCACCGGCGCAGTCCGTCAGGAAACGCCCGGTCGCGCCTCGTGAACAGGGTGCCCGCGCCGGCCACCATGTTGACCTCACGGCCGGGACAGCTGGTGATCAGCGCATGGGCGGTGTCCATCGCCGTCTTGCCGCCACCGATGATCCACACCGGCCGGTCGTCGGCTGCGATGTCCCCCGTCCGTACGTCGCAGGAGTCCGGCGACACCGAGTGCGCCTGGCTGCTCGACAACGACAGCGGGTCGTTCGGCGTGATTCGGAAACCAAAAGCCTTGGTCACGGTGTCGGCATGGATGGTGAGGAGTTCACCGGTCGCCGATCGGCACGTCACGCGGCACCGCTCGGAACCTTCATCCACCGCCTCCAGGGTGTGGCCGAAGTAGGTGTCGACGTGGACCGACCCGCGGATCTCTTCGAGGCAGTGCTCGAGGTGGTCGAGCACCTCGTCCTTGGCCGCCAGATACGAGCGTTCGCGGCCGAGCGTCCACTTGACGTTGCCTGCCGTGAACATCCCGTGCGGCTGATGCAACCGGACGTAGGGATAGGTGTCGACCCACATGCCGCCGACCCGTTCGCGCCGGTCGACGAGGACGATCCGTTGGTCGCGGGACATGTGCCGGCTGGCGGCGAACGCGGCGTTGAGTCCGGCGACCCCCGCTCCGACGATGCAGACGTCGCAGCGCCGCATCGATGTCGCGTCCGCCGGCCCGGTCACTTCTGAAGCGGTCATGCGCATCCCCCTCGAACCGTCCCATTATCGGCCGGAGCTCGACCAAGATCACGCTTTTCGCGCTACGCCGCGACCGGCGGTTGCAGCCGCAAGCAACCGGCAGCGAGTTCAGCGTGGCGGCGCCGTCGTACCGCGGACGACCAGCCGCGGCGGACACACGTCGTCGGTGACAGCCGGTTGCTCGGCGTCCAGTCGCCCGATCAGTCGGGTCACCGCGAGGTCCGCGAGCCGGACCGTGTCCTGACCGACCGTGGTCAGATCGACGTGCGCGAGACCGGCCAGCGGGCTGTCGTCGAATCCGACGACGGACACGTCCTCGGGCACCGCGACGCCCGCCCGGATGAGCACATCGAGCACCCCCAGCGCGCAGCGGTCGTTGAACGCGAAGACCGCTGTGGGCAGGGTTCCCGAGGCCAGGAGCGCCGAAGCGGCCGCCGCGCCCTCGCGCTCGGTCAGCCCACCCGGCAGCACGGTCGCCGACATGTTCCGACGCCGCGCGGCCCTGCCGAATCCCCTCCGCCGCTCGGCAGCTCCCGGCGCCCGGCCGCCGTCGACGGGGACGGCGCCCGTGTGCCCGAGATCGGCGAGATGGTGCACGGCGATCTGGGCTCCCCCGGCGTCGTCGCTGCGGACCGAGGCGACGCCGCGCACCCGGCGAGCCACCGCCACCACGGGGGTGTCGAGGGCGGTGAGCGCCGCCGCGGTCATCCCGGTGCCGATGAGCAGCAGACCCTCACAGCGGTCGTCGAGCAGCGTCTGCACCGCCCGCGCCTCGTCGCGGTGCGGCGTCACACAGCTGAGCACCACGTCGTACCCGTGCTGCTCGGCGGCCCGGTACACACCGTCGACGAGCCCGGCGTGGAACTCCTGACCGACGGTGAAGACGACGCCGAGCAGCCTGGTGCGCTGCGAACGCAGCAGCCGCGCGCGGGAATCCGGCCGGTAGCCGATGTCCTCGGCCGCCTTGCGCACTCGCACCCGCGTGGCCTCACTCGCACCTGGCACGTCGCGCATGACGATCGAGACGAGCGCCCGTGACACCCCGGCACGGTCGGCGACGTCCTGCAGGGTCGTTCTGCGCTGCATGCCGGACAGCCTAGAACGTTCTAGCCCTTCTCTTGACCGGCGCGCGGGCGAGGCGCTTTACTGGTGCCGTCTAGAACGTTCTAGTGAGGAGCCGGATGACCAGCCCGCCGCTGTTCGACCTCGCCGTCTGCGCGGAGATGGTCTTCGATGACCTCGACATCGCCGACCGTGCCCGCCGCATCGACGAGCTGGGCTTCGCCGTCGAGATCTGGAGCTTCCACGACAAGGACCTCGACGCGCTGGCGGCCACGGGCGCGCGGTTCTCCTCGATGACGGGGTACCTGGCCGGCGACCTGTGGGATGCCGACGGGGCGGCGGAGGTGGTGCGCACGGCCGAGCAGGCCGTGAAAGCCGCAGCGGTGCTCGGTGTCCCGCGCCTGGTGGTCCACCCCGGCCAGCTCGTGGACGGTCGGGCCGCCCGTCCGCGGTACCGCGCCGACGGCACCATGTGGACGTCTGCGCTGCGCGGACTCGAGGGCCTCGGCGAACTCGGTGCCGCCGCCGGTGTGACCTTCTGCCTGGAGAACCTGAACACGATCGTCGACCACCCCGGAGTGCCGCTGGCACGCGCGAAGGACACGCTGGCCCTGGTCGAGGCCGTCGGCCATCCGAACGTGAAGATGATGCTCGACCTCTACCATGCGCAGATCGGCGAGGGGAATCTCATCGAACTGGTGCGCCGGTGCGGCGACGCCATCGGCGAGATCCAGGTGGCCGACGTGCCCGGTCGCTGTGAACCCGGGACGGGTGAGATCAACTATCGTGCCGTCGCGAACGCGTTGCGCGACAATGGGTATCACGGAACCATCGGCATGGAGGCGTACGCCGCAGGCGACAGTGTCACCGCCCTCGAGTCGTTCCGCTCGGCGTTCACGCTCGACTAGGCGGCCGGACTCCCCTGTCAGACGCCGGAGGTCTGCCGCCGCATCGCCTCGAGCCGTCGCCTCGACGCGGGCGTCTGCACCAGCTGGGGCCACCAGAACCACCGGCCGAGCAGGGCGGCGATGGACGGCGTCATGAACGACCGCACGATCAGCGTGTCGAACAGCAGTCCGAGCGCGATGGTGCTGCCGACCTGCGCGATGCTGAGCAGGTCACCGAACACGAACGACGCCATGGTGGCGGCGAAGACCAACCCCGCCGACGTCACCACCGATCCGGAACCTGCCATCGCCCGGATGATCGCGACGTTGAATCCGTGGTGCAACTCTTCCTTGAAACGGGAGACGAGTAACAGGTTGTAGTCAGAACCCACCGCCAGCAACAGGATCACCGACATCACCAGCACGATCCAGTGCAGGTGGATACCGAGGATGTGCTGCCACACCAGGACGGACAGCCCGAACGAGGTGCCGAGCGAGAGCAGCACCGTGCCCACGATGACGGCCGACGCGACCACGCTGCGGGTGATGATCAGCATGATGATGAAGATCAGTGCGACAGCGGACAATCCGGCGATGAGCAGGTCGTAGTTCGAGCCGTCGCGCATGTCTTTGTAGGTGGCCGCGGTGCCGCCGAGGTAGACCCGGGAACCCTCCAGCGGGGTGCCCTTGATGGCCTCCTTGGCCGCCAGCTTGATCGCGTCGATGTGCGCGATGCCCTCCGGCGTGGCCGGATCGCCCTCGTGCTCGATGGTGAAGCGCACCGACTTCCCGTCGGGAGAGATGAAGTTCTCCATCCCCTTCTTGAAATCGGCGTTCTCGAAAACCTCTGGCGGCAGGTAGAAGGAGTCGTCGTTGCGCGACTTGTCGAACGCATCGCCCATCGCGTTCGACTTGTCCTGCATCGCCGACTGCTGGTCCTGCTGACCTTTCTGCGACGCATGCATCGTCAGCATCATGGTCTTCATCGACTTCATGGTCTCGATCTGCTGGGGCATCAGCGAGATGAGCTGAGGCATCAGCGAATCGAGCCGCTCCAGTTCGGGCACCAGCTCCTGGATGTCGTCGGTCAGCGTGTCGATGCCGTCGAGGGTGTCGAAGATCGACCGCATCGACCAGCACAGCGGGATGTCGTAGCAGTGCGGTTCCCAGTACAGGTAATTGCGCAGCGGCCGGAAGAAGTCGTCGAAATCGGCGATGTGGTCGCGGAGTTCGGCGACATCGACGGCCATGTTCTTGGTCTTGGCCACCATCGAGTGGGTGACCTCGGACATCTGGCCCATCAGAGCCGACATCCGCTCCATGGTGTCGATCGTGCTCTGCATCTCGTCGGCCTGCACCAGCATGTCGGACATCCGGTCCTGCATGTACTTCTCGTTCATCTGCTGGTTCGTGCCCTGCATGCTGAGCAGGAACGGGATCGTCGAGTGCTCGATCGGCTTCCCGTCGGGGCGGGTGATGGCCTGCACCCGGGCAACGCCCGGCACGCGGAAGATGCCCTTGGCGATCTTGTCGATGACGAGGAAGTCGGCGGAGTTCCGCAGATCGTGATCGGTCTCGACCATCAGCAGTTCCGGATTCATCCGGGCGGCGTCGAAATGCCGGTCGGCGACGTCGTAGCCGATGTTGGCGGGCGTGTCGGCCGGCAGGAAATGGCGTCCGTCGTAGTCGACCTTGTAGCCGCCCAGTGCCAGCAGTCCGATCAGCGACAGGGCGATCGTCGCGGCCAGAACCGGTTTCGGCCAGCGCACCACCACGACGCCCACCCGGCGCCAGCCGCGGGAGTTGATCGCGCGTTTCGGTTCGAACAGTCCGAACCGGCTGCCCACCACGATCACCGCGGGCCCCAGCGTCAGCGCGGCGATGACGGCCACCATGATGCCGACCGCGCACGGCACCGCCATCGTCTGGAACCACGGCAGTCGGGTGAACCTCAGGCACAGCAGGGCACCGGCGATGGTGAGACCCGAGCCGAGCACCACGTGGGCGGTGCCGTGGAACATCGTGTAGTACGCGGTCTCCCGGTCTTCGCCGTCTCCCCGGGCCTCCTGATAGCGGCCGATCAGGAAGATCGCATAGTCGGTGCCCGCGGCGATGGCGATCAGCGTCAGCAGGCTGGTGGCGAACGTCGACAGGCCGATGACTCCGGTGTTGCCGAGGAAGGCGACGATCCCGCGGGAGGCGCCGAGTTCGACGAACACCATGAACAGGATCAGCACCATGGTGGCGATCGACCGGTAGACGATGAGCAGCATCACGGCGATGACCACGAGCGTGACCACCGTCGCCTTCATCGCACCCTTGTCGCCCGCGACGCGCTGGTCGGCGTTGAGCGCCGCCCCACCTGTGGCGTAGGCCTTCACACCGGGCGGAGCGGGTGTCTCGGCGATGATGTCGCGCACGGCGGTGACCGATTCGTTGGACAGCGTCTCGCCCATGTTGCCGCGCAGGTAGAGCTGGACGTACGCGGATTTGCCGTCGGCGCTCTGCGCGCCCGAGGCGGTCAGCGGATCGCTCCAGAAGTCCGCGACGTGTTCGATGTGCGCGGGGTCGGACCGGAACTTCTCGACCAGTTCGTCGTAGTAGTGATGCGCGTCGGCGCCGAGGGGCTGCTCGCCCTCGAGGATCACCATCGCGTTGCTGTCGGAGTCGAACTCCTCGAAGTTCGCCCCGACCCGCTGCATGGCGATGAACGCCGGCGCATCGTGGGCGTTCATCGAGACGGTGTGGGCCTCGCCCACCTTCTCCAGCGAAGGCACGAAGACGTTGGTGACGACGGTCAGCGCGATCCAGCCCAGCAGGATCGGCACCGCAAGGACCCGGATCGCGTGGGCGATCTTGGATCGTCGCTGCATCCCGCCCCCTCGACCCAGGCCGTGACTTCGGCCTGCGCGCAATCCACCGGCGTGACACCGATCGTCACGCGTGTCATATATCTAGCCCGTCAAACTGATCGCTGTCAATCTGAGAGTTTCCAGCGTATTCACAGGTAGATGCCCGCGAGGATTCTCAGGAACCGAAGTCGACGATGTTCTGGTCGAGGATCAGCTGATCGGTGTGCTCGGCGCGATCCACGCCCGGCACGGTGACCAGGGGAACGCCCTCGCCTTCGGAGGCGTCGAAGTCGGCTGTGCTGGCCACCTGCCCGGTCAGGGTGAACCGGTCGTAGAGATAGGGCAGGCCCTGCGCCGCGAGCGGCGACGGCCCGTCCATGACGTGCAGATGCAGGTGCGGCGCGACCGAGTTGCCAGTGTTCCCGACGAGCCCGATGACGTCGCCGCGGGTCACCCTGTCCCCTACCTTCGGGCGGACGCTGCCCGGTTGCATGTGCGCGTAGTTCACGAAGAAGCCCTCGCCGATGTCGAGCACCACGAAGTTGCCGTCGGCCTCGTCGATCGGGATGCCGGCGGGATACACGCCGGGCGTCTGTTCCGGCAGGTCGCTGCGGGCCCCGACCACTGTGCCGTCCGCGACAGCCAGCACCTCTTCGCCGTAGATCTGGTAGCCGGCGGCATCGCGTGGGTTGCCCGTGAAGATCCGGTTCTGCGCGTCGGCCTGTTCGAAGTCGATCGCGTAACGCTGCGCGAGGAACGGCCGCCCGTTGACGGGCAGGACTGCACGGGTGTGCCGGGCCGCGTCGCAGCAGGCGTCGGCGGCGATGTAGCGCTCGCCGCGCAACGGCGCGGACACCACCGGCAGCGTCCGCTCGTCGACCTTCGTCGTCGCGATCCGCTCGGTGAGCCGGTTCCGCTCGGTCGGTATCGCGGCGCCGGTGACCGCCACCTCGTGCACGAGGGTGGTGTGGTCGGCGGCGCCATCGAGGATCAGGTGGATGAAGATGGTCGCGGCCTGACCGGGTTCGAGCTGCTCGGCGCCCGCGCGGCTGCCCGCCGGTTGCATCCGGTCCCGCAGTGCCGCGGCGTCGAGTTCGCCCAGCACCGCGCTCGTGCTGTCGTCGAGCACCTTCAGCTCGTCCACCGTCAGCGGCGCGCCGGTGAAGTTCGTGACGGCCAGCTCGTAGACCATGTGTGTCCTGCCATCCGACCCGGCGAAGGGAACGGGCGCGAAGGGTACCGATCCCACCAACGGCGTGATCGCATCGGGACGCGGCGCCGCAGCCGTGGTCTCCTGTGGGCTCTGCGACTCGGCGGCCGGGGTATCACCATCGGCACACCCGGCGGCGGCCACGATCAGGACGGCGCCCACCGCAGGCGCCAGCGACCGGCGGATGAGACTGCGCACGCTGTCCATGCAGACACCCTTGCAGACGCCGGCCGGACGGGATGCGGAACGCGCGGGGCGTCAGGCGATTTCGTCAGCCGTCACAGCGAGAAGTGGTCCTCGATGACGCCGAGCCACACCTGGGCCGCGTCGATCGCCACCTTCTCGCTGATGAAGGCGTGCTGCGTGCCGGTGTAGATGTCGCGGAAGCCGCGTTCCAGCCGGCTGCCCTCCCGGATCGACGTGGTGCCCGCGGCGAGGTGCGCCCACTCCGCGGCGGCCCTGGCCACGCCGGTGGCGTACACCGCCGCCACCCGCATGTCCGCGCGATGCGTCGGTGTCAACTCCCCGCCCGCGACGACGGCGGACTCCGCCGCGCCGAAGGTGTCGAGCACGAGAAGGCGGGCCGCCCGCCATGCCGCGACGTGGTGGGCGAGGTCCTTCTGGAAGGTGGGGCGGCTGGCCAGCGACGCCATGTCCGACATCCGGAACTTGGTGGCCGCCAGCGACTCGACGTCGTCCAGCGTGCTCTTCGCGACACCGAGCGCCCACGCCGCATGGCCGGCCGCCGTCACCGGCATCATCCCCATCCGGCCTGCGGCGTAACCGCCCCGCAACGGTTCCCGGGTGAACAGCCGGAATGTCCGCGACGACGGCACGAACAGGTCGGTCACGTTGTAGTCGTAGGAGCCGGTGCCCTTGAGGCCCTGCACGTGCCAGCCGTCGGTGAACGTCACCTCGTCGCGGGGCACGACGGCCACCATGAGTTCGGGCTCGCCCTCGCGGATCCACCGCATCTCGCCGTCCTCCATCGGGATGAAGCCCGCGGCGATGTAGGCGGAATGCCCGGTGCCGGAACCGAAGTTCCACGATCCGGTCAGCCGGTAGCCACCTTCGGTGACGATGCCCTGGCCGTTGGGCGCGAACTGCCCGCCCATCGTGACGCGGTTGGCGTTCGCCGTGAAGACCTCGGCGAAGCCCTCGTCGGGCAGATAGGCCGCGGCGGCGAACGACGACGGCAGGTTGGCGATCCCGATCCAGCCGAATGACCCGTCCTGCCAGGCCATCTCGATCCATGTCTCGATCATCTCGGCGATCGACGGCTCGGCGCCGCCCGCGGCCGCCGGATTGAACGCCGTCATCAACCCGCTGTCCCACATCGCCTCGACGACGGGGGGTGACAGCGTGCGTCCCCGCTCGGAGGCGGCGGCTTCCCCGGCGACGAGGTCTCTCATGCCCCTGGCCAGATCCACGGGGCTGACCCGCACAGGTGTGGTCGTCATCGGAACTCCTCTACCTCGTCAGCGATCGCGAGCGCACGGTTGTCGTACGCGTCCGTCGGGAAACTGCGCGAACAAGCGTGCGCTCGCCGCTATGTTGGCCGTTGTGAACAGATTCGAGTCCAAGGGTGTCCTCGTCACCGGCGCAGCATCGGGCATCGGGAGGGCGACCGTCGAACGGCTGCTCGCCGAGGGCGCCACCGTCGTCGGTGTCGACGTCGCCGAGCGGACCGATGTCGCGAACGACCGGTACGCCTACCGGCAGGCCGATGTGCGTGACGGCGATGCGATCGGTGCGGCGGTTAGCGCGGTGGTGGACGCGGCCGGCCGCCTCGACGGCGTGGTGCACGCGGCGGGCGTGGCCGGAGGCGGCCCTGTCCATCTGCTGCCCGATGAGGAGTGGGACCGGGTGGTCGACGTCAACCTCAAGGGCACGTTCGTCGTCACCCGCGCCGCGCTGCTGCAGATGATCGAGCAGGACCGGGTCGGCGGCGAACGCGGTGCACTCGTGCACCTGTCCAGCGTCGAGGGGCTCGAGGGCACCGCGGGTGGCAGCTCGTACAACGCCGCCAAGGGTGGAGTCGTGCTGCTCACCAAGAACGTCGCGATCGACTACGGGCCCAGCGGGATCCGGGCCAACGCCATCTGCCCCGGGTTCATCGAGACGCCGCTGTTCGACTCGGTGGTGGGGATGCCCGGCATGGAGCAGGCCCGCGACGGGCTTCGCCATGAGCACAAGCTGCGCCGTTTCGGGCAGCCCGGCGAAATCGCATCGGTGGCAGCGTTTCTGCTGTCGCCCGATGCGAGTTTCGTCAGCGGACAGGCGATCGCCGTGGACGGCGGCTACACCGCGGGGCGTGACCACGGCGTCACCGACCTGATGGGGCTGGGAGAGCATTAGCGCGCGACGTGCCTCACCTGATCCACTCGGGCTGCGGCTCGGTCTCCACCGTCGAGAAGTCCTTGTGGCCCAGGCCCGCGATGCATCCTCCGTCGACGACGAATTCCGAGCCGGTCGAGTAACTCGACTCGTCGCTGGCGAGATAGACGACGAGGTTGGACACCTCTACGGGCTCCGCGGCGCGCCCCAGTGCCGTCTGGAAGATGTCGTCGGGCACCCAGTCGGTCATCGGCGTCTTGATCAGGCCGGGGTGGATCGAGTTCACCCGGATCCCGCTGGGCCCCAGTTCCAGTGCGCACGACTTGGTCAGCCCACGGACCGCGAACTTCGTGGCGGTGTACCCGTGGCAGGCGCTGGTGCCCGCCATCCCCTCGATGGAGGAGATGTTGATGATCGAACCCCGGCCCGCACGCTTCATCGCCGGGGTGACGGCGCGGATGCCGAGGAACACGCCGGTCAGGTTCACGTCGATGATCCGCTGCCATTCCGACAGCGGATAGTCCTCGATGAGTCCGATGTTCAGGATGCCCGCGTTGTTGACCAGGATGTCGACCGAGCCGAAGCGCTCGACCGCGGCGGCCACGACGGCGTCCCAGTCCTCGGGCCGGGTGACGTCGAGGTGGACGTAGCGGGCGTCGTCGCCGACATCGCGGGCGACCAGTTCGCCTTCGTCGTCCAGGATGTCGCCGAACACCACCTTGGCGCCCTCGGCCACCAGCGCCCGCACGTGCGAGGCGCCCATCCCGCGGGCTCCCCCGCTGACCACCGCCACCTTGCCGGCCAGACGTCCTGCCATCGATTCCTCCTGTTTCTCCAGTGGTTCTCAGCGAGCTCCGCGTACCAGCCGGCCCGGGCGGGCGCCGGTGTCGACACCGTCCCGGCGGGTCACCACGCCACTGACGACGGTGGCGCGGTAACCGGACGCGCCCTGCACGAGCCGGTGCCCACCGGCGGGCAGGTCGTAGGCCATCCGCGGCGCGTGCAGCGTGAGCGCGTCCATGTCGATCACGTTCAGGTCGGCTTTCTTGCCCACCTCGATGACGCCGCGGTCGGTGAGCCCGAAAAGCGTTGCGGTGTCGTGTGACTGCTTGCGCACGACGTACTCCAGCGGCAGCTTGTCCCCGCGGTGCCGATCGCGCGCCCAGTGGGTCAGCAGGAAGGTCGGATACGACG
Organism: Mycolicibacterium arseniciresistens; assembly: GCF_030519285.1. NCBI lineage: Bacteria > Bacillati > Actinomycetota > Actinomycetes > Mycobacteriales > Mycobacteriaceae > Mycobacterium > Mycolicibacterium arseniciresistens. Next base: position 122,012 of record NZ_JAUMSQ010000001.1, on the reverse strand, counting down.
CGTCGCAGATCATGCTGCAGTGCGCCCCGCCGTCGGACAGTCCCAGGACACCCGCCGGGTGGGTCATCATCTCGCGGATCGCGTCGTGGTTGCCGTCGGAGTAGTTGAACATCGGCAGCATCAGCATCGTGGCGGCGTCACCGTCGAGCATCAGGTCGTACATCGTCGTCAGGACGTCCTCACCGCGCTCGCGGGCGATCGCGGCGACTGTCCGGTCGGCGGTGGGCTCGTAGTCGGGTGGCTCGCCGATGGCGTACAGCCGGTCCGCCGAGTACTGCGCCAGGGCGAACATGCCGTCGAACAACACGTCCGGGTTGATCGGCAGGTCCTCCTCGACCAGGATCGCCGCCCGCACAGCGGGTTCGGCCAGCCGGGCCGCCAGCTCCTCGCGTGTGCACTGGGCCTTGAGCCGCCGGTAGGTCGGCCGGTGGGTGAAGGCGTGGTGGCCGGGGAAGCCGAGCAGCATGCCGAACGGCCGGGCGGCGACCTGGGGGTGCAGCCTGCTGCCCGCCTCGTGCGCGGCCGCCGACATGTCGAGTTGCTCGCGCCACAGGTTGGGGTCGGCGTCGACCTGGATGAGCGCGAAGCTCAGTGCGCAGTCGATCTCGCCGCCGAGGCGCCGCATCCACTCGAGTTCCTTCTTCGGTGCGACGATGTCCTCGCCCGCCGCCCCCTGCGGCGCCAGTTCGAACACCGCCCCGCCACCTGCGGCCATCGCCCGGCCGAGCGCGAAGAGTTCGTCTTCGGCCGCGAACGTGCCGGGCACCGGTTCACCGTCCATCGCGCGGTGCGCCAGCGTCCGCGACGACGAGAAGCCGAGCGCGCCCGCCTCGGCCGCCTCGCGCACCAACCGGCTCATCGCCTCGATGTCCTCGGGCGTGGCGGCCTCGTTGCGGGCGCCGCGCTCGCCCATTGCGTAGGCACGCACGGTGCCGTGCGCGACCTGGCTGCCCACATCGACGGCCAGTTCGCGCCTGCCGATGACGTCGAGGTACTCGGCGTAGCTCTCCCAGCCCCAGGTGATGCCCTCGGTGAGCGCGGTGCCCGGGATGTCCTCGACGCCCTCCATCAGTTCGATGAGCCACTGCTCCTGGCCGGGTCGCACCGGTGCGAACCCGACGCCGCAGTTGCCGGCGACCACCGTGGTCACGCCGTGATTGCTCGAGGGCTCCAGCAGGCTGTCCCAGCTGACCTGGCCGTCGTAGTGGGTGTGGATGTCCACGAACCCGGGGGCGACGACGGTGCCCGTGGCGTCGATGGTCTCGGCCGCCTCGCCCGCGAGCGTCGGGTCGTTGGGCCCACGGCGGTGGACCTCGACGATCCTGCCGTCGCGGACGGCCACATCGGCCAGATAGCGGTCGGCGCCCGTGCCGTCCACGACGGTTCCACCGGTGATCTTGAGGTCGAACACGAATCACTCCCTCACGAGGCTGCCAGCCGTTACCGTGGCGAATGTAACACCGTTACAGAGAGCAGAGAGGCGAATCGTGGCGGACGGAAAACGGGAATCGGTCAACGCCGACACGATCCTCGACGCCGCCGCGCACCTCATCGAATTACACGGCGTCGGGGCGTTCACGATGCGCAGCCTCGCCGAGGCGCTCGGGGTCGCGGTCACGTCGATCTACTGGCACGTCGGCGGCCGGGACAAGGTGTTCGACAGCCTGGTCGAGGGACTGCTCGGCCAGATGGCGAACCTGCCCACCGAGGGCCGGGGTCCGGTCGATCGCATTGCCTCCCTTGCCCGTTCCCAACGCAGGGTGCTCATCGAGCGCCAGCACCTGCTCGGCATCGCCCACGAGCGCGACCGCACGCCCGCACTGTTCCTGCCGGTGCAGCAGACGCTCGCGGCGCAGTTGGCCGAGCTGGGCGTGACCGGCGATGAGGCCGCCCTGGTGCTGCGTGCAATACAGGTCCACGTCATCTCCTCGGCGGTCATGCAGTTCTCCGCGGTGCGCGGGGAGAAGCACGACGAGGAGGACCCGTCGCTGTGGACCGACGACTGGCCGGACCGGGCGCTCGTCGAGGCGCTGCAGTCGCCGACCGACTACGACGCGGTGTTCGAGTACGGGCTCGATGCGCTGCTGGCACCGCTGCGCACCGGCGCCGCGGCCACCGGTCGGTGAGCCGGCTCAGTTCGGGATCAGCGGTCCGACGGGTCGCGTCGCGGTGGCCGCCACCAGGAGTTGCGCCAGGTCGCCGGGCCTGCTGAGGAACGGCGAGTGCGATGCGTCGATGGTCAGCGGTTCGACGCCGAGGCGGTGCGCGACGGTGTCGGCCAGCCACCGTGGCATCGCCCGGTCCTGTTCGCAGCGAATGAAACTGCGGGGCAGATTCGCCGCCCAGAAGCCGGGCACCGACACCGGGGCGACCGTCGTCTCGCCGAACCGCTCGGGGCCCAGCCGGTCGAAGGCCCAGCGCGCCGTCGGCTCGTCGCAGTCGTGGTAGAAGTACTTCCAGGCGCCCTCGAAGTCCGCGAACCTCATCGCGCCGTCCTCGTCGAAGTGCAGATAGCTCAACATCTCTCCGACGTCGCCGTCGAGATCGCCGTCCTCGGCGTTGGTCATCGTCATGGCCTCGGTGTAACTGCGGCCCTCGCGCGGCAGGGCGGCAGCGAGATAGATGACGTGACTGACCATGTCAGGCACCGAGTCGACACCCAACGTCGCGTCGAATCCTCCGCCGGAGTGGCCGACCACGACGTCGCCGCTCTCGATGACCGTCGCGACCGCCTCGCGGCGATTCGCCAGGGTGGACTCCTCGTCGACGCGCGAGCCGTGGCCGGGCAGATCCACGGCCACCGCGTCATGGCCGAGGGCCCGGAGTTCGTCGATCGTGTGGGTCCAGCACCACGCGGCGTGAAATCCCCCGTGTACGAGTACGAAACGCACGTCGTCCTCCTTGCGTGCAGTGCGGCGGGGCCGAAGGTACGCGACGACGCCGGCCGGTGCTGAGGTTTCGGGTCAGGTCGCGACACGGTCACGGATACGCATCCATTGCCGCACGGACGACGGCAGTAGTCACTCCAGTCACTATCGTCACAGCTGTCTACTGCTGACGTCACCGCGGCGTCCCGCCCCTCCGAGAGGTGTGACATGTCGCTGCGTCGTCGATTGTCCACGGTGTCAACCACTTCCATGGCCTCGGCGGTCGTCGTCGGGATGGCGCTGGCGACGGGCATCGCACCGGTGGCGTCCGCCGAACCCTGCACCGGCGCGGCGGCGGCAGCCAAGCCCCCTCCGACCCCGAGCGGCGCCGCGGCGCCCGCTCTTCCCGGCACCGACATTCCGCCCCGTGGACACCGGCCCGCAGGCACGAACGAGAACGCCCCGCTGCCCAGGATGGGCCAGATGTCCAGGGCGATGCTCGGCGCGCTGTCCCCACGACCCGCCCGACTGGAGCAGCAGGCGAGGGCGGTGCCCGCCCCGGCGCCCACGCCGGGCACGGCCAATCCGCCGTCGGCTCAGACAGACACACCGGCCCAGGCGGCTGCTCCCCAGGCACCACCACCCGCGCCGCCCGGGACGTCACTCGTGGGGTGGGTGACCGGACCGGACAGCCCGAACCAGACGATCAACAGGTTCGCCATCACCGGCACCGACCTCGGCATCATGTGGGACAACGGCGATTCCTCGAACCGCCAGGTGTTGATGGCGTTCGGCGACACCTACGGGTACTGCAGCGTCCGCGGTCAGCAGTGGCGGTACAACACCCTGTTCCGCAGCCAGGACGGCGCATTGTCGAAGACGGTCGCCGTGCCCAACGCCGGCCTGTCCAACCGATATTCGGGCGCACCGATCTGGCCGTCGGGCATGGCCAAGCAGGTCGTCAACAGCCCGAAGTGGGCAGACACGGAGCGCGGCATCATCCCCACCGCCGGCGTCGCGATCGGCAACACCCAGGTGATGAACCTCATGTCGATCCGGAGCTGGGACAGCGACGGCCGCTGGACCACGAACTTTTCGGCGATCGCGGCGTCCTCGGACAACGGTGAGAACTGGACGGTGCACCCCGCGACGGTGAGAGCGGCGCGAGCCGACGGCGTGCCCGGCGCCCGATTCGCGCCGGGCAACGAGAACTTCCAGCAGGGCGCATTCCTCAAGCCCGGGCCCGGTGACCCGTACCTCTACTCCTTCGGCACCCCGGCCGGCCGGGGCGGCGCGGCATACATCTCCCGGGTGGGCCAGAACCAGGTGCTCGACCTCGCCAAGTACGAGTACTTCAACGCGGGGCAGAACGCCTGGGTGCCGGGCAATCCGGCGGCCGCCACGCCGGTGATCCCCGGCCCGGTCTCGGAGATGTCGGCGCAGTACAACACCTATCTCAAGCAGTACCTGGTGCTGTACGGCAACGGCGCCAACGACATCGTGGCGCGCACGGCGCCGGCACCGCAGGGCCCCTGGGGACCCGAACAGCTGCTCGTCCGGTCCGCCGACATCCCCGGGGGCATCTACGCCCCCTATCTGCATCCGTGGTCGGTCGGCAAGGAGTTGTACTTCACCCTGTCGCTGTGGTCGGCGTACAACGTGATGTTGATGCGCACCGTCCTGCCGTAACCGCGTCTCGAGGTCGCCAGCAATTTCTGCGACCTTCCGCCCACCGCGCGCTTATGCAGCTACAGTCCTTCCAAACAATGAGCTGCACCGGGCTGAGCAACGTCGCCGGAGGGTACGTGTGTCACGACTGAGGACGTGGTGGACCCAACCTGACCCGTTCGACTGGATCACCAACTTCCTCCGGCAGCGCAGACTCCTGCGATCGGCGCAGCTCATCATGGGCGTCGTCACGACGTCCTCGGCGCTGGTGCCGCTCAGCGTGCTCGTCACCGGGCAGCGAACAATCAACGAGTCGCTGCTGTGGGGTGCCGTCACCGCGGTGTTCACCGCTGGGGTAACGGCGTTGTGGTTGACGCGCTGGCCGACCCGCAGGCAATCCGAGATCGTCTCGATCGCGGGCGCCCTGTCGACAGCCGGGTGGAGCCTGACGCAACCGAACCCCACCCTGACCGCTCTGGGCGGGGCAGGCATGGCCGTCATCGCCGGCTACATCGCGTTCTTCCACACCACGAAGCTGTTGCTGTTCAACTTCGTGCTGGCACTCGCGATCGCCGTCGCCGCAACGCTGCGGCTGGGCCGGGACGCCGGCCTCGTCACCGCATTGGGAGCGTTCTGGCTGATCTGGTTCCTCAACGTCTCGGTGTCGATCGGCGTGTGGGCGATGTCGCGGGCGCTCGTCCGGTACGCGGCCCGCTCCGACGAAGACCCCCTGACCGGACTGCTGAACAGGCGCGGGTTCATCGACACCCTCGAACGCCAGCTCGCCACGACGCAGGTCACCGGCAACCATCTGTCGCTGCTGATGATCGACCTCGACGACTTCAAGCGGATCAACGACACCGACGGCCATGCAGCAGGCGACACCGTGCTGATCGCCGTCTCCGACCTGCTGCGCTCGCATGCTCCGCCCGGGGCCGCGATCTGCCGGGCCGGTGGCGAGGAATTCCTGATCGCCGACATCTCCAGCCGCAACGATGTCTGGAAGCTGGCCGGCGACCTGTGCGCGGCCATCGCCGCACTGCCGCAACGGATCACCGCCAGCATCGGGGCCGCCACCGCTGAGATCACCGACGCGGACGCCTCGACGCGGCACATCGAGCATCTCATCGCCGTGGCGGACGCGGCGATGTACGCCGCCAAACGCGACGGTGGGAACCGGCCGAGGCACACCTACGCGACCATCGGCTGACCGGCGGACAACAGGAGGAATAATGAGCGACTACAAGATCGTCGTCGTCGGCACCGACGGCTCGGAATCGTCACTGCGTGCAGTGGACAAAGCGGCGGCCATCGCCGTCGAGTCCGGCGCGAAACTCATCGTCGCCACCGCGTATCTGCCTGAGCAGGAACATCATTCCGGCGAACCCGATCAACCGACCGGCGAGGGCTACCGGACCCATGGCGGTGCACCGACCTACGCGATGCTGCGCGAGGCCAGCAATCGAGCGCGAGAGGCGGGGGTCAAGGACGTCGACGAACGGGCCATCGTCGGCGCGCCGATCGACGTGCTCGTCGACCTGGTCGCCGACGTGAACGCCGACCTCCTGGTGGTCGGCAGCGTCGGGCTCAAGTCGATCGCCGGCCGCCTGCTCGGATCCGTTCCGAGCGCGGTGCGCCGTCGCGCGAAGACCGAGGTCCTGGTCGTCGAGACCACGGACTGACCGAAGCCACGGCACGTTCGGACCGCCGACGACGATGACGAAGTTGGGATCGGTAGGGCAACGGACAGGTCTTCACTGATCGCAGGTGAGCCCGTCGGGGCGACCCACGGTGTGAGGAGCGACCATGAACCGGATTGCGCGTCTCGCGATCACGACACTGGTCTGCGCCGGCGTGACGTCGGCCGGCGTGGGCGTGGGCGCGGGAACCGCCGGCGCTGCGAGCGGTCCGCACACCTGGTGTCCCGGTGACGAAGTCGGCGGCTACGGCGGCGGCTTCAACACCCCGGCCGACGGCAGGCCCACCTGGGACTGGAACGTCTGCCACACCTATCACTACGTCAATCCCGGTCAGGGCAACGTCTCGTCGACCGTCTGGGAGGGCGACAACCCGCCACCCCCGTACCCCTGGCAGGCACCGAACACGTGCTGGAGCCTGTTCATCCCGCGTCCATGCTGATCCGTAACTCAACCCTGGGAGAAATGATGAGAACTGTCGTCCGTGCCGCAGCGACGGCCGTCGCGATGGCGGGTGCCGCGATCGCACTCGCGAACCCCGCACATGCCGACGATCTCAGCGGCACCTACACCCTGATCAGCGACCAGAGTCAACGGATGGTCAACGGCGCGCCGAATCCGTATCCGAATTCGTCGGCCACCTGGATCATCACGCCCTGTGGTCCCGGCTGTGCCCGGGTGGCGTCCACGACCGGGTGGACGGCCGACGCCCGCCTCGTGAACGGCCGATGGGAGTTCACCCGCGAGGCCACATGGTCGTGCCCCGACGGCAGGCAGCTGCCGAACACCATCGGGTACTCGTTCGACCCGGCGACCCTGACTGGCACGTCGACCGGCCGGATACCCACCGGCTGCGAGGGATTCCCCGTGTCGGTGGACGGCATCCGGGTCTCGTTGACCCGCAGGTAGACGGCGCCAAGCACGAACGGCCGGCTCGGTGATGAGCCGGCCGTTGCCGTTGTCGCGCGGCCGACGATTCTTGGGATCGGTAGCCCTTCGCGCCCGCTTGACTCATCGCATCGACGACGCCACCGAGGCGCGTACGAGCAAGCGACACGAAAGGAGCCGGCCATGAAGACGTCCGCCCCCACCCACACCCCCGCCGCGTCGACGCCCCGCCGGGCCCGCATGTCCGGCCTCTATGCGCTCAAGCCATGGTTCACCCGGCAGTTGACGCCGATCCTTGACGCCGCGGTCGCACGGCGGATCTCGCCCGACGCGTTCACCGTCGCAGGCGTGGCGGCCGCAGCGGCCGGCGGAATCGCCGTCGCCTACGGCTGCTGGCCGCTGGCGGCGCTGTTCATGGTGCTGCGGCTGGCCGGGGCGAACCTCGACGGCGCGGTGGCCCGCGCCCGCGGTGTGAGCCGGCCGTGGGGCTTCGTCGTCAACGAGATCGGCGACCGCACCGCTGATCTGCTGGCCTTCGCCGGCCTGGCGGTGTGGGCGGCCCGTCAGGGCGGCCCCGGACTGGACTGGCTGTCCTGGCCGGTGCTCCAGGTGCTGCTGGCCGCACTCGCCGCGACGCTGCCGACGTTCGCGTCGCTGGCGGCGGCCGCAGCGGGCGGCACGCGCCGCAACGGCGGCCCCCTCGGCAAGACAGAACGGTGCCTGCTCGTGGTGCTGGCCACCGCATTCCCGGTCATCATGCCCGTGCTGCTGGCTCAGCTGGTGAACGGTTCGCTCATCACCACGGTGCTGCGGCTGCGGGCAGCGCACCGCGAGCTGAAGGCGCAGCGCAGGTCTGAGCGGGAACCGGTGGCCGACGTGCTGCCGATCACCCGGCCCCTCACCGTGCCGCTGGGGGTGCTGACTGCGGCCTGACATCCGGGACCGGCCCCTCCAGCTGCTCGTACGGCGGCGACGAACCTCTCTGGAGGTCGTCGCCGCCAGTCGGCGTTGCGGGATCGGCCGTTTTCTTGGGATCGGTAGCCCCCTGGCCCCGATGTACTCACACCATGAACTTCCACCGCACCACTCGGCCCCTCTCCCCGTCGAGCACTCCGCGACGCGCGGGCAGTGTCCTGCGGCACTGGCTCTGGCGGACCGTGTGCGGCGCCTCGGGCGGGCTGACCGTGACCGGCCGCTGGGAGACCCGGGGCGGCTGCGTGGTGGTCGCCAACCACGCCTCACACGCCGACACCGCGGCACTGCTCGCGGCGCTTCCACCGGCGGCCCGCCCGGTCTTCGGTGCGGCCGCCGACTACTGGTTCGACGTCCCGGTGCGGCGCTTCGTCGCCACCTCGCTGGCCGGCATCCTCCCGGTCCGGCGAACCGGTGACGGCGGCTACGCCGCACTGCTTGCGGCGGCCGAGCCGGCGCTGCGGGCCGGCCGCACCGTCGTCCTCTACCCCGAGGGGACGCGGTCGACCGACGGCAGCATCGGCGAGTTCCGCTCCGGCGCGCTGCGATTGGCCCGCGAATGCGGCGTGCCGATCATCCCGGTCGCGATCGCCGGCACGGCTGACGTGCTTCCCAAGGACGGCCGCTACTCCCCCGCTCCGATGAGGGTCCGTCTCGGCGCGCCGCTGGATCCGCACGACACGTCGGCGGCGCAACTGCGGGCGCATGTGTCGGCCCTGCGGGAAGATTTCGAAGGCCGGGCCGGTGACCGATACGCGCTCGCATCCTGAGACAGGCGCCTGAATGACGATCTTCGACCAGTACCTCGCGTTCCTCCACCTCGACCGGCGGATGGCGCTCGACATCGACCTGGGTCCGCTGCAGCTGCATCTCTTCGGCCGGTCGGTGTTCCTGATGTGGATCACGGTGGCCATCCTGGCGGTCGCCGGCATCGCGGTCCTGGTCTCGCGCAGGCCGGAGTTGATCCAGAAGTGGCGCACCTGGGTGCTGATCGCCCCCGCCGTCGGCCTGCCTGTGTGGATCGGCCACGGCACCACCGCCGTACTGGCCGCGGCGCTGGCCGTCGTCGCGGTCACCGAGTACGCGCGGCTGGTCCGGCTCGAGCGGGCAGACACGTGGGTGCTCCTGGCCCTCGCCGTGCTCTATCCCCTCGCCGCGTGGCTGCGGCCGTCACTGCTGCAACTCGCGCCCGTCGTCCTGCTGCTGTGCGCGCTGCCCTCGGTCCTCGGCGGCGACGTCGAGAACGGCGCCAGGCGAACCGCATTCACCGCCTTCGGTTCGGTGTGGATCTGCTGGTCCCTGTCACACCTCGTGATGGTGCTGCCGGACACCTACCTGCTGTGCTTCGCCGTCGCGGCCACCGACGTCGCCGCCTGGTGCGGCGGAAAGGGGCTGCGCCGCATGGCCTGGGCGCGCCGCCCGTTGTCGCCGTTGAGCCCCAACAAGACGGTCGGCGGCCTCGTCGGTGCGATCATCGGCGCATTCGTCATCCTCACCCTGCTCGGCAGCATGTCAGTCGGCCTGCTCATCGCCGTCTCGATCGGCGGTGTCTTCGGCGACCTCCTCGAGTCGATGCTCAAGCGGCAGGCTCAGGTCAAGGACGCCGGCGATTGGCTCCCCGGGTTCGGCGGCCTTCTCGACCGCGTCGATTCGCTGTTACTCGTCCTCCCACTCGCGTACTTCCTAGGATGAACGAACCCATGAGCCACTCTTCGGTTCCCACGATGACGCCCACGATCACCGTCTGCTCGGCACGTGGGCGACACACGTTCGCGCCGGGTCGTGATGTCGTGATCGGACGCGACGTCCGCGCCGACGTCCGCATCCCGCATCCGAAGGTGTCGCGTTCGCACGTGATACTTCGCCATCTCGACGAGGGCTGGATCGTGGTCGACGACACGAGCCTGCACGGGATGTACGTCGAGGGGCAACGGGTGCCTTCGGTCGATGTGCATGGCGGGCTGACGATTCACCTCGTCGCGCCCGACGGTCCGCAGCTGAGATTCGAACTCGGCACCGCGCCTCCTGCGGCCGACGCGGTGACCAAGCGGATGTCGCGGCAGCCCGGCCGGGAGGATTCACTCACGATCGGGCGCGCCGCCGACAACGACATCGTCGTGCCCGACGTGCTCGCCTCGCGCCACCACGCCACACTCGTCACCACGGACGGGGGCGTGCAGCTGTCGAGCACCGACGCCCGCAACGGCACCTTCGTCAACGGGGTGCGCGTCACCGACGCTCCCCTCGCCGACGACGACGTCGTGACGATCGGCAACGTCGACTTCGTCTTCACCGCAGGTGCGCTGGTGCGCCGCACTCAGCCGGCCGTCACCACCGGCGGTCTCGAGGTGAACGAGGTGAGCCTGGCGATCGAGCGTGACACCGTTCTGCTGGACCGGGTCTCGTTCACCGCCCGCCCAGGCACGCTGACGGCGGTGATCGGGCCCTCGGGCTCGGGCAAGTCCACGCTGGCGAGGATGATCGTCGGCGCCGGACGGCCGACCAGTGGTGCGGTCTCGTTCGAAGGGCGCGACCTGCACACCGGGTACGCCGCATTGCGCAGCCGGATCGGCATGGTGCCGCAGGACGACATCGTGCACGGCCGGCTCACCATCGCCCAGGCACTGGAGTTCGCCGCCGAACTTCGGATGCCCGCCGACACCGCCGCCGAGGACCGCAGGCAGGTGATCGCCGCGGTGCTCGAGGAACTCGAACTGAGCGGCCACGCCCAGACCCGCATCGACAAGCTGTCGGGCGGTCAGCGCAAGCGCGTCTCGGTCGCGCTCGAACTGCTGACCGGTCCCTCGCTGCTGGTGCTCGACGAGCCGACCACCGGACTGGACCCGGCGCTGGACCGGGCGGTGATGGGGATGCTGCGCAGGCTCGCCGACGCGGGCCGGGTGATCGTGGTGGTGACCCACTCACTGACGTTCCTGGATGTGTGCGATCAGGTGTTGCTACTGGCGCCGGGCGGCAAGACCGCCTTCTGCGGCCCGCCCGGCGCGCTCGGCCCGGCGATGGGATCCACCGACTGGGCGGACATCTTCACCAGCGTCAGCGCCGACCCCGACGGTGTCCAACGCCGGTTCCTGGCGGGCAGAGAGCCATCGGCCGCACACAGCGTCGTCGACGACGCATCCGCGCAGCCCGCGAGAGCGGCCGCACCGTCGTTCACCGGGCTGCGCCGTCAGGTCAGCACGATCGCCCGTCGTCAGGTACGACTGCTGATGGCCAACCGCGGCTACCTCGTTTTCCTCGCGGTGCTTCCGTTCATCGTCGGCCTGCTGCCGCTGACGGTGGCAGGCGACGCCGGTCTCGGCGGACCCCCGCCGGACGGTGCGCCACCCTTCGAGGCGAAACACGTCATCGCGCTGACGAGCTTCGCCGCCATCCTGATGGGCGTCACGCTCACCGTGCGCGACCTGGTCGGTGAACGTGCCATCTTCCAGCGCGAGCAGGCCACCGGGATGTCCGCCTCGGCGTACCTGCTGGCGAAGATCGCCGTGTTCGGCGCGGTGGCGGTGATCCAGTCGGCGATCCTCGTCCTCGTCGTCACGGCGCCCGGGTTCGGCAAGCCCGCGCCCTCACGCGCGGTGGTGCTGGGCAGCCCGATGCTGGAATTCTTCGCCGGCATCGCGGCGACGGCCGTCGCAGCCGCGGTGCTGGGACTGGCGGTGTCGGCCCTGGCACGGACCGGCGATCAGGTGATCGTGCTGCTGGCGGCGACGTTGATGGCGCAGCTGGTGCTCGCCGGCGGCTTCATCCCGGTGACGGGCAGGCCGCTGTTCGAGACGCTGGCATGGCTCACCCCCGGGCGATGGGGATTCGCCGCGACCGCGTCGACGGCCGACCTGACCTCGCTGGTCGCCGGGATCGCCGATGACAAGCACTGGCGACACTCCCCGTCGGCATGGCTGTTCGACATGGCCATGCTGGCGGTGCTCACCGTGCTCTTCGCCGGCATCGCCCGCTGGCGGATCCGGTTCAGGGCTTCCTGAGCGCCGCGGCGCGACGTTTGCGGCCCACATCCCCGGGTAAGGCTGGGGTGCCGGACGCTTTCTGCAACGTGTGAGCAGCCTCGCATCATCAACGGCAGCACCCTGCGCCATCCGGCTCCGAATACAGGGCATCCGCTGCCGACACTCTGTTCAGGAGACACCACATGCGCGTTGTCGTCACCGGCGCTTCGGGCAACGTCGGCGCCGGCGTGCTGCGGGCGTTGGCCGCACAGATGCCCGACGCCGAGGTGGTCGGCATCTGTCGGCGCCCACCCACGACGGGTGAGAAATACGAACGTGTGCAGTGGCATGCCGTGGATCTGTCGTCGCCCACCGCCGCAGCCGAACTCGAACCGGCGCTGCGACGCGCTGACGTGGTGATCCACCTGGCGCTGGCGATCCAGCCGGTGCGCGACACGGATTACCTCTACCGCGCCAATGTGCTTGGCACACAAGCTCTTCTTTCTGCAATGACGGCAGCGGGGATCCGACAACTCGTGTACGCCTCCAGCCTTGGCATCTACGCCCCCGGCCGCGGGGAACCCGTCTCGGAGGACTGGCCGGACACCGGCCAGCCCGCCTCGACGTACAGCCGGCACAAGGTGATGGTGGAGCGGATGCTCGACCGGTTCGTCGAAGAGCAACCCGAGACGGTCGTGGCACGCTTCCGTCCCACCGTCGTGGTGCAGCGTGAAGCAGCCTGGCTGATTCGTTCGCTCTACCTCGGTCCCCTGGTGCCCCGCGCCGCCTTCGAACTCCTGCGTCGCGGTGCGGTGCGTCTTCTCCCCCTGCCCAGGGGCATCGCGCTGCAGTTCGTCCATGCCGATGACGTCGGCGATGCGGTGATCCGGATGATGCAGCACCGTGCCCACGGTTCGTACAACATCGCGGCGAACGTGCTGGACAGCACCGCGCTCGCCGCCCTGGTCGGGGCACAGGCCGTCGGCGTCAACCCGCGGATGATGCGGACGGTGGTCAGCGCGCTCAGCGCGAGCCGCGTGGTGGCGCTGACTCCGGGCTGGTATGACGTGGCCACCAATTCACCCGTCATGGACACGTCGAAGGCCCGCCGCGAACTCGGGTGGGCCCCCACGCGGACGTCGGCCGAGAGCGCGATGGAACTCCTCGACGGAATGGCTGAGGGCGCCGCGGGCACGAGCGCGGCGATGGGCTGGAGATCCGAGGAGCGACGCATGACACCACAGACGATCCGGCGGATACACGACGGCTCCCTGTTGCTGTGGACCACTCTGGCCGTCGCCCGTGCGCTCGGCTTCGGCGCTGCCAAAGTTCCGGAGGCCGCGGCCGTCGCCGTCAACCTGGCCGCCGGCACACCGATGGCGTTGGAACGTGTCCTCGAACGCCGCCGCGACCCCGTCGCGATACTGGCGCCGCTCGCCGTCGTCGCAGCGCTGACGACCACCGTCCGTGGCGGATGGGCGCCGGTCGCCGCCACCACGGCCCTCAGCCTGCTCGCCGCGGCCGAACGCCGCCGGGCCTCACGGATGGGAAAAACATGAACACACAACACATTGACTCTCAAGTGGTCGTCGTCATCGGCGCTTCGAGCGGGATAGGGCGGGAGACCGCGTTGCACTACGCCAGACGCAATGCCGCCCTGGTGCTGGCGTCGCGCTCAGAGGACGCCCTGCAGGACGTCGCAGACGAGTGCAGATCGGTCGGCGCCATCGACGTGGTGGTGCAGGCGACGGACATCGCCGCCGCCGACCAGGTACAGGAACTATTCGACGTCACGATCGAGCGATTCGGCCGGGCGGACATCGTGGCCCAATGCGCGGCCATCACCGCCTTCGGCCGGTTCGAGGATGTGCCGGCCGACGTCTTCGATGACGTGGTGAAGACGAATCTCCTCGGCGCCGCCAACGTGGCGCGCTCGGCACTGCGCCACTTCCAGGAGCGGCGCTCGGGGCACCTGGTTCTGGTCGGATCACTCCTGGGAACGATCGCGGTGCCATATCAATCTCCCTACGTACTCAGCAAATTCGCGTTGAGTGCGCTCGTTCGGGTGTTGCGTCAGGAGAATCGTCATCTGCCGGAGGTCCGGATCCACGGCATCTACCCGGGACCGGTCGACACTCCGGTGTACGGGACGGCGGGGAATTACTCCGGCCTCACCCCGCGGGTGCCGCCGACCGCTGACGCCCCCGCCGTCGTCGCGGCCGCCATCGTGCGCGCCACCGACAGGCGGCGCTCCAGCGAGCGTCAGGTCGGTCTGCTGAACTGGCCGGCGATCGCCGCCTTCCGGTTGCTGCCGGCGGTCTTCGATGCCCTGGTCGGGCCGTTCGTCCGTGCCGCCTCCTTCGATTCGGGCCCCAGCGACGCCAGCGCCGGGAACGTGCGGTACGCGCCGAGTGCCGTCAACCCGCGCGAATCGGCATGACCCTGATCTGAGGCCCCTCGCTCTCTGACTGCCGCAGAGGAACAGACGAAGCCGCCCGGACCGTGGTGTCACGGTCCGGGCGGATCTTGTCGAACGACTCAGAAGTACGTCGTCGTCGTGGTGCTGGTGCCGTTGTCGCAGGCGATGGTCACCGTCCAGTTCCGGAACCGCGGAACCGCAGGCACGACCCTGAGGTCGTACTTCGAGTTGGCGGGCAGTGCGAAGGCGCGGTTGAAGTTCTCGGCCGTGTAGGTGCACTGCGACGAGACGCCACTGCGGTCGGTGATGTGAGCCACGAAGCCGCCCAGCACCGGGTCGAAGGACACCGTCGGCCCCAGCTTCGGCGCGGGCGGAGGAGGCGGCGGATCGTTGGGCGGCGGCGGGGTGGATCCATTCGCGCAACCGGATACGATCACCTTGGCGCCCTGCTGATTCTGCAGCTTGGCCCTGGCCTTGCTCTGCGCGGCGGAAAGCGACGGATCAGATGCCCCGGTCATCTCGCCGTAGTCGTTGGAGGCCGCCGCCGCACACTCGTTCGTCGCGATCACCTGCGCGACGCAGTGGCTGCCGCCGTTGCTCACACAGTTCGACAGCGCACCCTGGGCGGCCTGGTCCTGGCTGGCGCCGATGGAAGAACCGCCTGCCATCGTGACGGGCGGATTCTCGCTGACGAAGCCGATGGCGAGCGCGATGTGCTGATCGGCGGCACTCGCCGGAGCGGCGGCGCTGACCATGCCGACACCAGATGCGAAGGCAGCCAGGAAGATCATCGCTGCGGTACGGGTGCGGCGGCCGGCTGCGTCTCTTGAGATGGTCATGTTGTCCTCCGATGGAAGTGAGCCGATGTTCGGACCCTCTTGGGCTACTCGAATACTCGGCGTCACGACGCGGCGGGGTAATCGCCTCGAGGGCAGACTTCACCGGAGGATGGGAAGGGTTTCCTGTCCGCTGGGCAAGGGTCTTATCCGGGCAGACTCGCTCGAGGCGATGGCGCTGTACGTCGATAACGGTTGTCCAGCAACCGTTTCGGCTTGCCGGTCGGCCCGCGACTACCAGTTGCTCGGCGAGTAGTCCTTCAGGAAGCAGCCGTGCAGATCTTCGCCGGCCTCGCCGCGGACGATGGGGTCATACACCCGGGCGGCGCCGTCGACGAGGTCGAGTGGGGCGTGGAAACCCTCCTCGGCGAGTCGCAGTTTCGTCGGGTGTGGCCGCTCGTCGGTGATCCATCCCGTGTCGACGGCGGTCATGAGAATGCCGTCCTGCTCCAGCATTTCGGCGGCGCTGGTGCGGGTGAGCATGTTCAGCGCGGCCTTCGCCATGTTGGTGTGCGGGTGCCCCGGTCCCTTGTAGGCGCGGCTGAACTGCCCCTCCATCGCGGACACGTTGACGACGTACGTGCGGCGCGCGGGTGAGGCGGCCATCGCCGGGCGCAGGCGGCTCACCAGGATGAACGGCGCGGTCTGGTTGCACAGCTGGACCTCGAGCAGTTCCATCGCGTCGACCTCGTGCACGCGCTGGGTCCAGCTGTTGACCGACGCGGTGTCGGGCAGCAGCCCACCCGCGTCGATGGCGGTGCCCGCCGCGATCCGCTCCGGGGACGCGCTGCGGGCGGCGAGGGCGAGTTCGGTGACCGGAGGGCAGGAGCGAAGTGACCCGGGATCTGACGGGGCATGCGGGGCCGGGTGCTCGGAGAGGCTGCCTGCGAGTGCGGCCGGATGGGCGTCGCTGACGCGGTCGAACGTGATGACGTCGACCAGTGAAGGCGCCGGGGTCCGCTCCGCTTCGACGAGTGCCGCATACGAGCCGGGGGCCCGGCGCACCGTCTGGGCGGCGTTGTTGATCAGGATGTCCAGCGGGCCCTGCGCGGCGACGCTGTCCGCGAGCGCGACCACCTGCGCGGGGTCGCGGAGGTCGATGCCCACCACGCGGAGCCGGTGCAGCCAGTCGGCGCTGTCGGGCATCGCGGAGAAGCGGCGCACGGCGTCGTTCGGGAATCGGGTGGTGATCGTGGTGTGCGCCCCGTCGCGGAGCAGTCGCAACGCGATGTACATGCCGATCTTGGCGCGACCACCGGTGAGGAGTGCGGTCTTGCCGGTCAGGTCGGTGCGGGCGTCGCGCTTCGCGCGGTTGAGCGCGGCGCACGCCGGGCAGAGTTGGTGGTAGAACGCGTCGACCACCGTGTACCGGATTTTGCACATGTAGCAGGCCCGCGGCCGGAGCAAGGTGCCCGCGGTGGCGCCGAGCGCAGCCGACACCAGCGGCAGACCCTGCGTCTCGTCGTCGATGCGGCCGGGCGCACCGGTGGCGGTGGCGGCGGTGACGGCCTCGTCGGCGGCCGCCACTGCATCGCGCTTGGCGTGCCGGCGGGCCTTCCGTACCGACTTGAAGATGCTCGCCGTCGCCCGGCGCACGGCCACGGCGTCGGGATGCTCGGGGGGCAACGACTCGATGTCGGCCAGCACCTGCAGGCACATGTCGAGCTTGTCCGGGTCGATCGCGTTCACCAACAAAGAGTACTGGTCGGAAACCGCGGGTCCCGCACACGCACGACGCGGCCGAATGGCCCGTCGCCCGTCAGGTCACATGGGCCGAGTAGATTCGCGCCTCCCAGCCGGCGAGTTCGAGGCACGACGACAGCATGGTGACCGGGGTGTCCGGCATGTTGCCGAGCAGCAGTTCGGCCGCAGTCCATTCCCGACCGATGTCGACGGTCCGCCGATCGCGCCCGCAGTTCGCGATCACGAGGATCCTCATCGCCGGGGTGGTTCTGATGTAGGCCCAGATCTGCTGATCCTCCGCCATCAACGGGGTGAAGTCGCCGTCGACCAGGACCGCCGACTCGTGTCGAAGCCGAATAAGGGCTTGGTAGTGCGCGAAGACCGAATCAGCCGAATCGACCTGGTTCTCGGCGTTGAGCCAGACGTGGTTGGGGTTGACCGGCAGCCAGGGATCACCGTCGCTGAATCCGGCGTTGCGATCTGCGTTCCACTGCATCGGCGTCCGGGCGTTGTCACGGCTGATCTCGGCCATACCGGCAAGCGCAACCGCCTCGTCGTTGCCGAGTTCGAGCACATTCCTCAGATAGTTGACCGCCTCGATGTCCTTGTGGTCCTGCGCCGTTCGGAACGGATAGTTCGTCATCCCGAGCTCCTCGCCCTGGTACACGAAGGGGGTTCCCCGCATCCCGTGCAGAACGGTCGCGAGCGCCTTGGCCGATGCGGCCCAGTAGTCCGGGTGGTCGTCGCCGAACCGGGACACCACGCGCGGCTGGTCGTGGTTGTTCCAGTACAGACTGTTCCAGCCTGTTTCGGCCAAAGCCGCCTGCCATCGATGCAGCGATCGCTTCAGGACGACGAGGTCGAGCCCGATGTAGTCGAACTTGTCCGAGGGGCTCTGGTCAACCGACATGTGCTCGAACTGGAAGACCATGTCGAGCTCGCCGCGTGCCGGATCGGTGTACAGCCGCGCTTGTTCCGGCGTCACGGCGGGCATCTCTCCGACGGTGAGGAACTCGCCGTCGCGGCTTCCGAAGACCTCGCGGTTCATCTCGGCGAGATAGTCGTGGACGTGCGGCCCGTTGGCGAAGAGGTCGATCGCACTTGCGAATGTGCGCCCCGGCTGCGGTGCGGCGTCGGGCAGTCCGTCGGCCTTGGAGATGAAATTGATCACGTCCATGCGGAAGCCGTCGACTCCACGGTTGAGCCACCAGCCCATGACCTCGTGAACGGCACGCCGAACTTCGGGGTTCTCCCAGTTGAGGTCGGGTTGCCTTCGGTCGAACAGATGTAGGTAGTACTCGCCGGTGGCCTCGTCCAGCTCCCACGCCGAACCTCCGAAGACCGACGCCCAGTTGTTGGGTTCTCCGCCGTCGCGAGGCTGCCTCCACACGTACCAGTCCCGTTTCGGGTGGTTTCGTGACGACCGGGACTCGACGAACCAGGGGTGCTCGTCGGAGGTGTGGTTGACCACCAGATCCATCACCAGCTTCATGCCGCGTTCGTGCACCCCGGCGAGCAGGGTGTCGAAATCGGCGAGTGTGCCGAACATCGGATCGATGTCGAGGTAGTCGCTGATGTCGTAGCCGTTGTCCGCTTGCGGCGAACGGTATACCGGCGACAGCCAGATCACGTCCACCCCGAGCTTGCGCAGATAGTCGAGCCGCGCGAGGATTCCGACCAGATCGCCCATCCCGTCACCGTTGGAGTCGACGAAGCTGCGTG
This sequence comes from Mycolicibacterium arseniciresistens, assembly GCF_030519285.1. Lineage (NCBI taxonomy): Bacteria > Bacillati > Actinomycetota > Actinomycetes > Mycobacteriales > Mycobacteriaceae > Mycobacterium > Mycolicibacterium arseniciresistens. Next base: position 103,301 of record NZ_JAUMSQ010000001.1, on the reverse strand, counting down.
GGTAGATCTGGTAGACGACGGCGGACTTCCACCACGCGGCTGACGTCATGACTGTTCGCCGATCACGTTGCGGTACACCGATACATATTTGTCGACCATGGCTGTGACCGTGAACCGCTGCGCTGCGTGTCGGGCGATTCCGTGCCGGTCGAGCCCACCTGCGGCCGCCACCGCGGTCACCGCCCGATCGATGTCGTCGACCAGGAAGCCGGTGACGCCGTCGACGATCAGCTCGCCCATCGACCCCCGCGAGTTCGCGATGACCGGTGTGCCACAGGCCATCGACTCGACGACGCTGTAACCGAACGGCTCGTCGAAGTCGATCAGGTGAAGGAGGGCATGCGCCCCTCCCAGCACCTCGGCGCGCTCGGATGCATCGACAGCGCCGAGGTAACGCACACGCTCACCGTCTATGTGCGGCGCGACCTCGTCGCGAAAATACCGTTCATCCTGGATGATTCCGGCGATGTCGAGCCGACGCCCACACCGGCGGGCGACCTCGATCGCGTGCGCGGTGCCCTTGTCGGGGTGGATCCGCCCGAAGAACAGCAGGTGCTCACCGGGGCTCGGGTGCACCGCGAACGCGTCGATGTCGATGCCGTTATGGATGGTGGCGGCGTAGCGCAGATCCGGGTGCCGGTCGGCGTCGCTGATCGACACGTAGGCGGTGGTGCGGTCGTAGCGCTGGTACACGGGGACGATGTGGTGCGAGGAGAACCCGTGGACGGTGGTGATCACCGGTGTCGCGACGAGGTCGCTGTAGGTCAGCGGCAGGAAGTCGAACCCGTTGTGGATGACGTCGAACTGGTCCGCCCGCTCGAACACCGAGGCGATGTGCAGGCACTCTGCGACCTTGGGTTCGATCGTCGCGTCTTCGGACCAGCCGGATCGTACGGTGGCATGCAGATGCGCCGTCGTGATCGAGTCTGCGGTGGCGAACAGCGTCACCTCGTGGCCGGCCGCGACGAGGCCTTCGGTGAGCAGCGAGGCGAACTGCTCCCATGGCCCGTAGTGACGAGGGGGCGTCCGCCAGGCGATGGGCGAGAGCACAGCTATTCGCAGGGGACCGCCGGCACAGGTCTGGGTAGGAATGCGACCAGGCTACGCGGACTCCTGCCGGTGAGCCGCCACGTGCTGGTGGCGCCGCGTCACCGACTCCGTCGGCCCCGCGTGCGTTTGGCCTCGTACATCGCCTGGTCGGCGTCGCGCAGAAGCTGGTCGGCGGTTCGCCGATCCGATCGGCCGACCTCGACCACTCCGATGCTGGCGCCGATCGGGCCCTGCGCGGCGGGGACGGCGAGCGCCGCGTGCAGACGGTTCACCAGGTCGTCGAGATCGGCGGACGTCGCAGCCCGGCATACGAGGACCACGAATTCATCACCGCCCCAACGTCCGACGACGTCGTCGGGAGCGACGGTGCGGCGCAGCCGTTCTGCGGTGGTGCGCAGCACGTGATCTCCGGCCTCGTGGCCGTGCGTGTCGTTCGTCGTCTTGAGGTGATCGACGTCGATGAAGAGCACGGCCCGCAACCGGACGTCGCCCGAGTCCCCGCTCAGAGCGTCATTGATGCGCAGGAGCACCGCGGCGCGGTTGGGCAGGGACGTCAGACCGTCGTGAGTGGCGAGGAATTTCATCTCCTCGGCTTCGGCACGTTGCGCGGTGACATCGGTGAAGGTGATGAGCATGTGCGAGCGCCCCGGCTTGTCGGGATCGAGCAGCCGACAGCTCGACAGGATCCAACCCCTGCCCTGCGGGCGGTCCCACCCGTACACCAGGTTGTCGAACGACACACCTGTACGTAGTACCGCGAGAGCCGGACGGTCCTCTGGCGCGATGTTCACGCCGTTCTCGTCGTAGAACGGGCGTTTCTCGGTCGCCTCGAAGAAGTTGACACCCACGAGGTTCGCCCCTTCAGGGGCGCCCAGGATTCGCAGTCCGGCGGGGTTGATGGACTTGATGGTGCCGTCCTTGTCGGTGACGATCAACCCCTCGATCATCGACGTGACGACGGCTTCGAAGTGCTGTTCCGCGCGGTGCAGTGCCGTCAGGTCGCAGCACACCAGGACGTATCCCTCGGCCATCGTCGCGGCGGAGACCCGCACATCGAGGATGTGGCCGTCGGCGGAGCAGTGTTGAGCCTGTGCGACGCCACCGGACGCGACGATCAAGGCGGGCCTGAGGTCTGCGCCGACCGCGACGGCGATGGGTAGTCCGACCGCGTCGGCCGCGCAGCGCCCGTAGATGGCCTCGGCGGCCGGGTTCCAGCTGGTCACGGTGCCGTCTGCGGTGGTGCCGATGATGGCGTCGCTGACGTGGTTGACGAGAGCGGCCTGGTTTCTGAGCGCCGCCTCGGCGGCGTGCCGCACACTCACGTCCCGGGTGATGATCTGCCATGCGTCGGTGTCATCCGACCCCAGTTTGACCGCGACGACCTCGACCGCGAGCGTGGTGCCGTCGCTGCGCTTCATCTCGGCCGGGAGGTGCGGCGAGCAGTCGCCGCGGTTCACGACGCCGGCGAGATCGGCGAGCATCGGGACCAGCGACTCGGCCGTGACGAAGTCGCTGATCGGGCGGCCGACGAGTTCGGCGCTCGTGTCGGCCCCCATCAGTCGCACGCCGGCCGCGTTGACGTAGATGACGCGCCCGGCTGCAGTCACGCAGATCCCGTCGGGGCTCTGTTCGACCAGTTGCCGGTACCAGTGCTCACCCGACCGCAGCAGCTTCCCGTCGGCCCCTGGCGCGAGCATCGACGGGTGCAGCGGGTCGGACATAGATCACCAACGTACCTGGCAGCGCTTTGCCAGGATAGACACGCGCAAATATCGTCACGATAATCTCCGCTGCTGAGCCGCGATTCCGCGGCCGTCACCGACACCGAGGGGCAATTGCTCACACCCCTACGTCCGTCAGCCAGCGAAGAACAGGTGGCGCGACCCGGTCGACCGCCGACGCGGCCACGATCCAGTGCGGCAGGTCAGGATGCACCTGATGCTCGGCGCTGTAGCGCTTCGCGATCCGGCGCGAGATCCACGACGCGACGTTGCGGTCGGCACCGCCGCTGACGCACAACACGGGACACGTGACATCCGCCGCCCTCACCCGGGTCGGGGCCGCCCCCAACGACATCTGACGGAAAACGCGTCCGGAGTCGCGAACCAGCTCGGGGATGAGCTGATCCTGCTCGGCCGGCGGAAGCGTCACCAGCGGCACGTTGCGCATCGTGCGCGGACTGGGCAGGAACGGGCGGCCACGCAGCAATGCGGGAAGGATCGGTAACAGATACGGCGTCATCCGCGGCTGAGTCCACAGGATCCCCGGCGGCACGGATGCGAGGAGCACGAGCGCGACGGGTTCGCGCTCCGCGGCGATCTTCTGAGCGAGGAGACCGCCCATGCTGTGACCGATGACGATGGCCGGTTCGCCGAGCGCGTCATAGGCCGCCGAAACGACTGCGAAGCATTCCGGGATCCCCGTCCGCGTCAAGGTCGCGTCGTCGGAGGGGTCTCGTCCGGGCAGCGTCGGCGTGACCACGCGGTAACCGGCGGACTGCAGGACGTCGACCCACGGTCGCATGAGCGCCGGCTTGCCGAATACGCCGTGCAACAAAAGAACCGGTGGCTTCGTGGTCATCGGCATGTCACCCTGGTGCTTCGCGTTCTCCTGCACAAGGGCAGTGTCGCGGATCGTGGTGCGCCGCGCCATTACATGAGAGGTAATGGTGGTCGGCCCCTGGGGCGACGCCGCCGCGGCTACTGCGCCAGGTATCCGCCGTCGACGGGCAACACCGCGCCGGTGATGAACGAGGCGTCGTCGGAGGCGAGAAAGACGATGGCGCTTGCCACTTCGTCCGGTTCGCCGAGACGGCCCATCGGGTGCATGCGTTCGATCGCCGCCAGATACTCCGCGCCACCCGGCTCGTCCGGAATCCGCCTGACAGCGTCGGTCCGGATCGTTCCGGGGGCCACGGCGTTGACTCTGATTCCCCGGTCGGCCCATTCGACCGCCAGGTGTTTGGTCAGGCCGGTGGCGACGAACTTGGCGGGCCCGTAGGCCGCCTGCCGCTTCTGTCCGGCCAGTCCGGAGATCGAGGAAAGGCAGACGATGGCGCCGCCACCGGTCGGCAGCATCGCCTCGATCGCGAACTTGCAGGTGAGGAACATGCCGCGGCCGTCGATGGCCATCACGTCGTCCCAGTCGGCGGCCGTCATCTCCAGCACGTCGCCGAGCGGGATGACGCCGGCGTTCGCCACCAGAACGTCGAGCCGCCCGAAGCGCTCGACCGCCGCCTCGATCATCCGCCGGGCATCCTGCTCGATCGAGACGTCGCCGATGACCGTCTCGACTTCGGCGCCGGCGTGCCGCAATTCGTCGGCGAACGCCAGCAACGGCTCACCCTGAACGTCGGTCACGACCAGACGCGCGCCCTCGCGCGCGAACAGCTCGGCCGTCGCCCGACCGATGCCGAATGCCGCGCCGGTGATCACCGCGGACTTCCCGACGAGGCGTCCTCGTCCCTCGGCTGTATCCGGGTCACTGATGGTCACGCCCGAAGCGTACGGGTCTGTTCGGCGCCAAAGCCCGCGAATCTGCGTTGGGACCGTCACTATTCAGGGACGGCATCGGGTCCCGGCCGGTGCACCCACGTCCGCGGAGAGGTTTGGTCGACATGCGTGTTGTCGTCATCGGAGGTGGCCCCGCCGGTGTGTCCGCCGCACTGCACGCCGCCGGGCTGGGCGCGGAGGTCACGCTCATCGAGCGGGCGCGAGTCGGTGGAACCGCGCTCAACAGCGGTCCGGCACCCGTACGCACCCTGGCTCGCGCCGCGAGGCTGGTGCGGGACTGGAACTCCTGGGAGAGATTCGGTCTGCACGGGCCGCGACCCGAGGTCGACCTCGCCGCGACCCTCGGCAATGCGCAGCGGGTGGCCGACTATCTGTACGAGCGCAAACGGCTGGCAGACCACATCCGCTCCGCCGGAGTCGATCTCGTCGAGGAGGCCGGCGAGGCCCGATTCGTCGACACCAACACCGTCGCCGCGGCCGACGGGCGCAGATGGACCGCCGATCGGGTGATCATCGCCGTCGGCGGCAGGGCCGGGCGACTGCCGATTCCCGGAGCCGAACTCGGCCTGACCTACGAGGACGTCCGCAGCCTGACCGCCCTGCCCGACCGGGTCTGCGTCATCGGAGCCGCGGACACGGGTTGCCAGCTCACGTCGATCCTCGCCGACTTCGGCTCTGACGTCACGCTCGTCGAGTACGCGCCCCGCATCGTGCCGCGAGCCGATGCCGACGTCTCCGCCGCGCTGGAGCACGCTTTTCGCGGCCGTGGGATCAGCGTCGTCACCGGCGCTGCCGTGCACCGGATCGACGCGCTCGCCTCCGGTGTGCGCGTTCTCTACCGCGTCGGGGACGAGGAAGGCACGGTCGACGTGGACGCGGCGTTCTTCGCGGTGGGATGGCCCGGCAACGCCGATCTCGTCGACGCTGCCGCGGCCGGTCTGGTCACCGAGCGCGGCTACGTGGTGGTCGACGAACACACGGCCACGAACGTGCCGCACATCTTCGCCGCCGGTGATGTCGACGGGAACAGCATGGTCATCAGCAGCGCAACCCTCGAAGGCCGGGTCGCGGCCGAGAACGCGGTGCTCGGCCGGCATCGCAAGGTGGTGCATGAGATCGTCCCCGGCGGCAGTTTCACCGACCCCGAATACGGCAGCGTCGGGCTCACCGAGGAGCAGGCCCGCGCACGTTATGACTGCACTGTGGCCGTGGCCCGTTATGAGGACATGCTGCGGCCCGTCGCCGACGGACACCCGGAAGGGTTCTGCAAGTTGATCGTCGAGACCTCGCGTCGGCACATCGTCGGCGCGCACGTGCTCGGCGAGTACTCCGCCGAGGTCATCCAGATGGTGGCGGCCTGCATGGCGGCGGGGATGCGTGTCGAGGACGTCGCCGAGCTGCAGTTCGCCTTCCCCACGTTCACCGAAGGAGTCAGCCAGGCCGCGCAGATGGTGGTCAGCCGGCTCGGCGTCCGTCCGGTCCCCCATCTGTGGACCCGCCTGAGCTCCATGCCGTCGGACCTGGCGTAACCGGGTGGTCCGTCAAACGGTCAGCGTCGCGCTCTGGTGCTGCATACCGGCCAGGCACCCCAACCCTGCTTCGCCCGTGTGATCTCGGCGATCGCGATCTGCTCTTCTCGAGTGGCCAGGTCGGCCCGCGGCGCATAACGCAGTCCGCCGTGGCCCTCCCAGGTGCTCTGTGTGAACTGCACGCCGCCGTAGAAGCCGTTGCCGGTGTTGATGGCCCAGTTGCCGCTTGATTCGCACGAGGCGAGTGCGTCCCATGTCGCGCTGTTCCTCACCGGCGGCACCTGGGTGCCCGGCTTGGCACCGACCCGGTGTACCTGCGCCAGGGCGGGTGTCACGACATTGTGAGCGACCAGCCGTCGGCCGACCTCACGCCCGTTGACCGTCGAGACGGCAAAGGTGACGTCCTGGGTGCCAGGCCTTCCGCGGTCCTCGACGACGCGGCGGCTGAGGTTCATCGTCGGGTCGTGGATGCGCCGCAGCGGCGCATGCAGGGCTGTGCGTGCGGCGACCTCATGGGTTCTGATGCGGGTCACCACGATCCGCATGCCCGCGGCGACCGGCGTAGACGCCGGGGGCACCACCTTGTCGTCCTGCTGGAGCGGCGCGCCGGCCGCTGCCAGCAGATGCCCCACGGTGGTTGCCGCCAAGCGTCGATCGCCGGCCATGCCGCCGTCGATGATGTGCACCTGTTTCGGGCTCACCAACGGCAACGCCGTGCCGGCCAACGGCAGGCGGCTGGCGCGAGACATCGCAACGGGCGCATGGTCGCTCATCGACAGCCGCTCGAGTGCCTCGTCAACGGTCAAGGCAGTCGTCCACACCTGCTTGCCTGGTTGACCGTCGATCGACACCTGCAGCGGGCGACCACGTCGCAGCACGATGGTGTCGGACTGGCGGATCCGCTGATCGGTGCCTGGCTGGAGCTCGTCGTGCTCGCCCACGGCGTAGCCGTTTTCCCGCACCACGTCGATCACGCGCGACTTCATCGTCGATACCGTCATCGACGCGTCGTCGACCGACAGCGTGACGCGCTTGTGCACCGCCACGGCGTAGCCGCCGGCAAGCATCAAAGCCGACAAGAGTGCGCCGACCAGCGCACGTTGCACCGTCGATGTGGCGGTGGTCGTTCTAGCCTCGTCCTCGGCCGTATCGGTGCGTTCGGCGTCGTCCAGCAGGGTCACGGCCTTCTCGGCCAGGCTGTTCGTCGTCCCGCTCAGCGCGATCCGGCCCAGCCGGAGCACACCAGCGGCCCGGCACAACACCAACGCCTGCACGAAAAGCGGTGTCAGCGCAGCCAAGTGCCGCCTACGGAACCGTGCGATCTCTCGATGGTCCGGGGCCTGCCCTGCGGCCAGCCACCGGAAACACGCATCGTCGACACACTTGCGTTCGATCTGCCGCGACGAGCGCACCCCGGTGATGTAGCCGTAGAACAGGACGCCCAACAGCAGACGCGGATCACATGCCGGCGTGTCGCGCCCGTCGGCGTAGGCGGCCCGAATGGGGGCGAGTTCCAAGTGCTCGTCGACCAGGTCCGCAATCAACCGGGCCAGTTGCTCGGACGAGATCCCGCCGTTCAGGGACGGCGCCGATCTCCGAAGATGGGTGGATACCCGAAACAGCGTGTTCAGCAGAGGGTTTCGACCCCGCGAGACGCGCATCTGCCCGCTCACCAAATCTACCTCGAACAATCCATCGGCACGGAGTTCATCAGCCACCAATCATGCCCCCCAACCGATTCCCAGCCGATCACCCCGCCCGGCGTGTTGAGCGCCGAGACCGCAGGGTCGCCATGCCGATGGCGCCGGCGAGGATGGACAACGCGAGCGCCAATACCCAGTTGCCGAACCGTTGGAACGGGGTGGTGTGCGAATCGAGCGGGACCTCCACCACGATCGCCCCGCGTTCAATGGCGGGGTACCAGGCGAGTTGTCGGCCTCGTGCGTCGAAGGCAGTGCTGATTCCTGACAGCCCGGTGTGGACCGCTGGGTGCCCCACCTCCGCGGCGTGCACCGCGGCCTGGCTGGCCAACTGCGCCTGCGCCCAACTTCCTTGGTACGTCGAGGTGGAACTCTGATACACCAGCAGCTGCGCGCCGCGCTGCACCTCCCGGCGGGGAAGGTCGGAGAAGGTCGTCTCGAAACTGATCAGCGGTCCGATCGCGAGCCCCCCGACGGGCTTTTCCGGGTCGGCACCCGCCGGCCCTCCGGTGTGCAATACGACCTGTCCACTGCCGCGCCGTCGGTCCTCGGCCGCCGCCTCGGTGTGCCGGGTGGCCCAACCGAGCAGCGGCCGCAGCGGCACGTACTCGCCGAATGGCACCAGCCGCGTCTTCGAATACGCGCCGCGCGATCCGTCCGGTCCGATGAGGACCGACGACTTCGAGATTCCGCCCGCGCGGTCACGGGCATCGACGTTGACGAGCAGGTCCGCGCCGACCCGTCGGGACAGGGCCGCCAGGCGCGCCATGGCCTCCGGCTGCCCGCTGAGATCGACCCCGACGCTGCTCTCGCCCCAGACGATCACGTCGAGCCGCCGGCCCGCGAGAGCCGCGGTCAGCGCTTCGCCGGCCGCCTGACGAGCGACGGAGTCCTCGATGTCGCCCGGCTGAACAAGCGCCACCCGTACCGTCGACCCGGCCGCAGGAGCCGGTCCCAGCCAGAACCACGCCGGACCGAGCGCCGCACATGCCAGTGCCACCGCTGCCGCGGTGACGCGGACGGAGACGCGCCGATGCAGGATCGCACCGGCGATCGCGGTGTTCGCGCCGACGATCACGAAACTTGTGAGCCACATGCCGCCGAGTGAGGCCGAGGCGAGCGTGGCCGGCTGGTTCCACTGCGACGCGCCGAGCAATGCCCATGGACCACCCAGGCTCGGCCACGATCGCACCGCCTCGGCCACCACCCATGCACTGGGTGACACCACCATGGCCGCGAAAGTCCCGCGGGCCGTGATCGGTTCGCGCAGAAGCAGATACGCGGCCACACCCCACGGCATCCACAGCGCCCCGAGTCCGATGGCCAGGACGATCAGCAGCGGCCCGGCACTCGGCAGCAGCCAGTACTGGGTGGCCGATACGTAGCCGGCCATACCGCAGCACGCCCGCAGAGCGGCCGCGCGGGCGGTCGGCGCCGCACGCACCACCAACAGCAGCGGGACGATGCCGAACCACGCCAGCCACCACCACGACGGCGCGGGGAACGCAAGCGCCGGCAGCGCGCCGGCGAGCACTGCCGCCGCGAGGCCTGACCACGTTCGGCTCACAACGCGCACCGCCTATGCGTCGCTCGACGTGTCCGATCCCGTCGGCTGGTCGGTCGCACAACCCCAGTCTGCCGGGCGCCGGGGCGCGTTACGGTGGATCGACCATGCAGGTCTTGACCGCTCCTGCGAGTTTCGGTCACTCGGACTGCGAGCGCATCCTCGGCGCGGCGCTGGCGCAGCCCGTGCTGGCCGTCACCAGCCTGGCCTACGTTGCGGCCGGAATGGCCGTGCTGTGCTGGGCCAGGCGGTGGAGGGCACCACTTGCCGGTGCCGCCGGAGTGACCCTCGTGGCGGTCGGGGCCGGCAGCTTCGCCTTCCACGGGCCCCAGCCGTCCTGGGCCGAGCCCGCGCACGACTGGCCGATCGTCGCCGTGGGTGCGGTGTACGCCGCCGTGCTCGCCCGGAACCGGCGCCCGGGTTGGCGGTCGCTCTGGGCGGGTGCGGCCGGGGTCTTCGCCCTGGGACTGGCCGCCTACGCCGCAGGACGCTCGGGATCACCGTTATGCCGACCCGACAGCCTCTGGCAGTTCCACGGCGCCTGGCATGTCCTCTCTGCCGCTGCGGCCGTATTGGCCGCCCGCGCCATGGCGCCGGGGCGGGCACCGTCGGACATGTCCCCGTGACGACGAACCGGGCCCCGGCGGCGCTGCGCGGGACGAAGCAGCATGCAGGCCGGTCGCCGAAGTGTGCGACCCGCAATTTGTCGAAATTGTGATCGTCAGCAACGTTGGCAGGGTCTACTTGCAGCGCACGAGCAGCACCAATTATCTGACGCGTCAAATATCAGCAAACGCTGCCGACAGAGGAAGCGACATGAACACCACCAAGATGATGACGCACACCGTCGCCGGGGCGTTGATCTCGGGCGCCATCGCGGCGGTCGGGTTGGGGCTGGGCGCAGGTTCCGCCGCCGCCGAGAATCCCGCCGGCAGGTGGTGCCCAGGCCAACCGGTGCCGTTGGGTCCGTTATCGGACTTCGGCTGGGACGACAACGTCTGCCACGACTTCTGGTACGTCCCCTTCGGGGAGGGCAACGTCCCCATCACGAACATTCCCACCGGCGAACCGGTGAAGAGCCATATCTGGATCGGTTCCCCACCCGGGCGGACGCCGCCTCCACCGCCCGCACCACCGGCACCGGGTTCTTACTGCGCGACCAACCCGGTTGGGTGCCATTTCTTCGGCCCATATGGACCGGGCTCATAACCGCTTGAAGAGATGGCGCCGGGTCAGCGGCCCCATGAACGCCGGAAACGCAACCAGGTCAGAGACTGTGTCTCGGTCTCGGCGTTGCCGCAGCTGCGTTCATGACCGGCATCGCGTTCGGGGCAAGCCCGCTTGCCAGCGCAATTCCCGAGGGCACCATCACGTCCGAATGCAAGTCCGCGGGAGGCACGTACGAGACGAGCGTAGGACCGGACGGCAACAGGTACTCGGATTGCACCTATACAGACGTCGGCGGTGGGCTGCACATCGACCAGTACAAGAACGGCAATTACACGGGCGCGGTTGAGTAGGGCGAAATCGCGATCAGCCCAACTCCACGGACCGGGCCAAGACTGTACAGCGGGCCCGGTCTTTCGTCCTGGCCCGCGTCGTTTGTGGAGCTGCCTGGATCGAACCAGACGCTGAAACGCGATGAGCTGGGCGAACGCCTCAGACCACCCGCCAAACGACGCAAACTGACTCGAAGCCCGGACAACGTCCCGATGACCGGAAGGCAACCGTCGGTGAAAGCGTCTCGCCCCTTAGCGTCAAGAGATCACCGCCGCCTCGAGGTGCGACACCACTGCGCGGCTGGAACGCCTCAAGCTAGGAGGAGTGTCGTCATTCCGAGGGAGCTTCGTCTGATCGACGGCCGCCGGCGATCGGTCGAGCCGATGACCGACCAGGTGGCAGTCAACCGGGAAGCGCTTCCGGCGGTGCCGTCGAAACGGGGACCCCGACGTGAGCGCATCGTCGCCTCGGCACTCGCGCTCGCCGCTGAGGGCTACGACGCCGTCCACATGCGAACGGTTGCCGAACACGCGAAGGTAGCGACCGACACGGTGTACCAGCACTTCACGTCGAAGGACGACCTGCTGGTCGCGGCGCTCGATCGCTGGCTCACCACCTTCGAACCGGCATCCGAATCCGGATCGCAACCAGTCACCGATCCGTCACGTCAGCTGTCCCACGTGCTGGACGTGCTCACCCGGCGGCTGTGGGGTAACCCGCTCTGCGCGGATGCGGTGATGCGCGCGTACCTCTCGTCCGACAATTCAGCAGCATCATACGTGGATCAGGTTCGCGACACCTTGACGCGCATCTTCACCTCGGCCATCAGCCCTCGTCCGGCATCGGCGGAGCGGACCGAGATCGCCGGCCTGGTTGCCGACGTATGGGTATCGAACATGCTCGCCTTGGTGCAGGGCCGCGCGACGACGGCCGAGGCAGGACAACGTCTACTACGAATCGCTAGAGCGCTCAGCCGATCTGACAGCGGCGGCGACTGCTTTCCTCCTGTTCGGTTCCCGTGATCGGGCATCTAGATGCCGGCGCGTTGATCGCACCGGCGCCGGATCAATTCTCCCTACCCAGTTGAACATTCCTGGCGCCCCGAGGTGCCGCCATCGCCTTGACATCCATATCTCCGAGTGAGCCCTGTCCTATTTCGGCATTGTGCGCATGCGCGAAGTGGTGCAGCCCGAACACCGAGTCGATTGCGTTGCGCAGACCCATCTGGTCCTCACATTGGTTGACCGCCTTCTTGGTGAGGGCCAACCCGAACCGCGGCATCGTCGCAATCCGCGACGCGAGCTCGAACGTCGCGCTTTCTAGGGCGTTCCTCGCCACAATCCGATTGACCATGCCGACCTCGTAGGCCCGTCGAGCATCGAATCGGTCACCGGTGTAGAGGAACTCCTTCGCGAACCGCGGTCCGAGCACCCATGGGTGCGCGAAGTACTCCACGCCGGGAATCCCCATGCGAACGACGGGATCGGAGAAGAAGGCATCGTCGGCGGCGATGATGAGGTCACAGACCCAGGCGAGCATGAGTCCGCCGGCGATACACGCCCCGTGCACCATGGCGATCATGGGTTTCGGAATCTCCCGCCAGCGCCGGCACATTCCGACGTAGACCTCCATCTCGCGGGCGAAGCGCTGGTCTCCCCCGGGCTTGTCGACGTGGTCCCACCACAACACCGCCCGGTTGTCGTAGGTGACGTGGTGATCCCGCTCCGGTGTGCCGATGTCGTGTCCGGCGCTGAAGTGGTCGCCCGCGCCGCCCAGCACGATGACGGCGACGTCGTCGTCCTCGACGGCCCGCTGGAAGGCGGCGTCCAAGGCGTAGGTCATGACGGAGTTCTGTGCGTTGCGGTACCGCGGTCGGTTCATCGTGATGACAGCGATACGGTCACTCACCCGGTAAGTCACTACGTCCTGGTCATCGAGCACCATGTCATCGTGGACCGTCCCGAACCCGACGTCAGACGCGGCGTCCGCTGACCGGAAGTCGCCCACCTCACATCAGCGGCCGATGAAAGGCTTGAGCCATGACCACCGATCTCGAGATCCCTCTTCAGGAAGTGTCGACGCCGGCCGGAACGCTGCGCTACTACGACACCGGTACCGGCAGGCCACTGTTGTTCTTGCACGGTTCTGGGCCGGGCGTCACGGGGTGGCGCAACTTCCGCGGTATCCTTCCCGCATTCAATGGCGACTTTCGTTGCCTCGTACTCGAATTCCCCGGCTTCGGCGTGAGCGACGACCAGGGCGGGCATCCGATGGTCACCGCACAGGGCGTCGTCGCGCCCTTCCTCGACGCACTCGAGGTGGACCACGTCGACATCGTGGGCAACTCGATGGGCGGCGGGGTTGGGATCAACTTCGCCATCCACCATCCGGACCGCCTTCGGCGCCTGGTCACGATCGGCGGTATCGGGACGAACGTCTTCAGCCCCGGCCCCAGTGAGGGCATCAGGCTGCTGCAGGAGTTCACCGAGGACCCCACTCGTCAACGGCTCGTCGACTGGCTGTATTCGATGGTGTACGACCCCGAATTGGTGACCGACGAACTGATCGAGGAGCGCTGGCAACTGGCGACCGATGCCGAAACGCTGGCCGCAGCGCGACGGATGTACGGAAAGGCGGCGTTCGCCCAGATGATGGCGTTCATGCGCAGTTCCGATGTGCCGTTGCCGTGGGCGCAGATGCACAAGGTGGCTGCGCCCACGCTGCTGACGTGGGGCCGTGACGACCGGGTCAGCCCACTGGACATGGCGCTGATCCCGATGCGCACGATCCCGAGCGCCGAACTGCATGTGTTCCCCAATTGCGGCCACTGGGCGATGATCGAGGCGAAGGCGGCGTTCGAGGCCACGGTCCGGTCGTTCCTGCTGCGCAAGTAGCACGATTTCCGCGCGGGCGGGATGTCGGACTCAGTCGGCCTTCAGCAGGGCGAATCCTTTGTAGCCGGCGTCGGCGACCTCCGCGCAGATATCGAGGTAGACACCGAATCCTCCGATGAACAGCATGAACACCCGCGGCTTGCCGGGCACGTTCGCACCCATGTACCAGGAGTCGGCCTTGGTGAACAGCGTCGCCTCGGCGCGCCGCGCCAGCTCGGCGCCCCACTCGTCGACAGCTTCCTTCGTCGCCTCGATGGCCGTGTACCCGTGGTCGTCGAGATGGCGGATGCAGCCGGCGATCCAGTTCACATGCGCTTCGGCGTGCAAGACCATGTTGGCCAGCACGGCCGGCGCCCCCGGCCCGGAGACGACGAACAGGTTCGGGTAGCCGTCGACCCCTAGGCCTAGATATGTGCGTGGCCCGTCGCGCCAGTCGTCATTGAGCGTCTCACCGCCGCGCCCCGCGATCTCCATCTTGCCGAGTGCACCGGTCATCGCGTCGAAACCGGTTGCCAGCACGATGGTGTCGACGTCGTAGTGCGCGTCAGAGGTGTTGATCCCGTCCGCGTCGATCGACGTGATCGGAGTTCTGCGGACACTGACCAGTTCCACGTCAGGGCGGTTGAAGGTTTGGAAATAGTTTGTATCGGTGCAGATGCGTTTGGTGCCGATCGGGTGATCAGAGGGGATGAGCAGCTCGGCAACGTCGGGGTCGTCGATGACGGCTCTGATCTTCTCCTCGTAGAACTTGCGAGCTTCCTCGTTGGCCCTCGAGTCGATCATCTGATCCCGGAACGTCTTGGAGAACAGCACCCCGCCGAGTTGCCAGCGCTTCTCGAACGCGGCCCTGCGCTCCTCGTCGGACACCTCCATGGTGAGTTTCGGGTGCGCAACGTGCGGAGAGCCGCCGCCGCTCTGCCAGGAGAGCCGGCGCCGCTCGGCGTAGGTGGCCTTGACCTGCGCGACGTCCTCGGCGCTGAGGGGGCGATTACCCGCCGGCACGCTGTAGTTGGGCGTCCGCTGGAACACGTAGAGCTGTTCGGCCTGCTCGGCGATGATCGGAATCGACTGCACCCCGGATGATCCCGTGCCGATGACCGCCACTCGCCGACCGGTGAAGTCGACGCCTTCGTGCGGCCAGTCGGCGGTGTGATAGATCCTGCCGCCGAAGCCGTTCAGCCCGGCGAACTGCGGAGTGAGCGCCGCAGACAGCGGGCCGGTGGCCATGAGGCAGAACCGGGCGCAGACCACAGCGCCGGTGTCCGTCGTGACCGTCCAGCGCAGCGAGTCCTCGTCGAGGACGGCCGAGGTGACTCTTGTGTTGAACGTGATGCCTCGGCGCAGATCCAGCTTGTCGGCGACCCAGTTGATGTAGCGCAGGATTTCGGCCTGGGTCGCGTACTTCTCGGTCCACGTCCACTCCTGCTGGAGATCATCGGAGAACGAGTAGCAGTAGTCGACGCTTTCGACGTCGCATCGCGCACCGGGATAGCGGTTGTAGTACCAGGTGCCCCCGACGTCGGGCGCCGCCTCGAACACCCGAACCGTCAGACCCTGTTGCCGCAGCTTGTGGAGAGCGTAGAGGCCGGCGAAGCCGGCGCCGACGACCACGGCATCGACGGCTTCGGGCAGCAGGTCAGCGGTGGTGGCCACGAGAGTCGAAGGTAGGCGTCCCGCACGCGCGGAGGGTGAGCCCGTCCCGGTCACCGGACGTCGCGTTCATGGCGTCCCGGCCATCGGACTCCGGAGTCGCGCACCGCATGAACCGCCAGCAGCATCAGCGTCGTGTCTTCGCCACCCGAGTCTCGCAGCGTGAAGCTCACCGTGACCGATGTCATCGAGGAGAGCCACGACGCCCGCTCCCTGATCTTCGCCGTCGCAGAACACGAACAGCGTCAGCTGAACTACCGGCCCGGCCAATTCCTGACCCTACGGGTACCCGGCCAGGACAGTACGTCGGTGGCCCGCTGCTATTCACTGTCGAGTTCACCGCACACCGATCAGTTGCCCAAGGTGACGATCAAGCGGGTTGACAGCGGCTACGCATCGAACTGGTTGTGCGACAACGTCAATCCCGGTGACGTCATCGAGGCGCTGCTCCCGTCTGGGGTCTTCACGCCGGCGGACCTCGACGCCGATCTGCTGCTGTGGGCGGCCGGCAGCGGTATCACCCCGGTGATATCGATACTGAAATCGGCGCTGGCTGAGGGCACCGGCCGGGTGACACTGATCTATGCCAACCGCGACGAGCGTTCGGTCATCTTCGCCGAAGAGTTGGCTGACCTCGCTATCCGCCATCCCGACCGGTTGACGGTGGTGCACTGGCTGGAATCCGTGCAGGGATTGCCGCAGCAGCCGCAACTCACCGCCCTCGCGCGCTGTCTCGGAAACGCCGAGTCCTACATCTGCGGCCCCACGCCGTTCATGGCCGCCGTTGCGGCCGCGCTCGCGAACGCCGGTGTCCCACGCAGCGCCGTGCACACCGAGGTCTTCCAGTCGCTGACCGGCGATCCCTTCGCGATCGCAGAACCACCGGTCGTCGACCCCGCCGTCGATCGTGAGGCGGTCACCGTCCGGGTCAACCTCGACGGACAGCAGCACACGTTGCGTTGGCCCGCCAGGTCGACCCTGGTGGACGCGATGTTGGCCGCGAATATCGATGTGCCGTACTCCTGCCGGGAGGGCCAATGCGGCTCGTGCGCCGCGACCCTGCTACGCGGCGAGGTCGACATGCCGACCAGTGACATCCTCGAGTCCGACGACGTCGAGGCCGGAACCATCCTCGGCTGCCAGGCGCGGCCGGTGTCAGACGACATACACGTCGAATTCTGACGCGCCGTCCATTCACCGGGATCAGCCCACACGTCGGTGCCCTTCGCGGTAGACCATCCAAGACAGCCTCACGAGAGAAGGACACCTCATGACCGAGCGGGTAATCGACCGGGTGATGGAACTGGCCGACCAGTTCAAGGAGCAGGCCGTCGAGGCCGAGAAGTTCGGCCAGCTGTCGGATGCCACCGTCAAGAACATGAAGGCAGCCGGATCGATCCGCCTGCTGCAGCCGGCCGAATACGCCGGGTTCGAGGTGCACCCCCGCGAGTTCGCCGAGACCGTGATGGCCACCGCGGCGCTCGACCCGGCGGCGGGGTGGGTCAACGGCGTGGTCGGCGTGCACCCCTACCAGCTCGCGTACGCAGATCCTCGAGTCGCACAAGAAGTCTGGGCTACCGATGTCGACACCTGGATCGCATCACCCTATGCCCCACAGGGGGTGGCCAAGCCGGTCGACGGCGGCTACTTGTTCAACGGCCGCTGGCAGTTCAGCTCCGGCACCGACGCGTGCGACTGGATCATCCTCGGCGCGATGGTCGGTGACGCCGACGGCAAACCGGTGATGCCGCCGCAGATCCTGCACATGATCCTGCCGCGTAGCGACTACGAGATCGTCGACGACTCGTGGGACGTGGTCGGTCTGCGCGGCACGGGGTCGAAGGACGTGATTGTTCGCGATGCGTTCGTGCCGGCATACCGCACGATGGACGGCTTGAAGGTGATGGACGGCACCGCGCAGATCGAAGCCGGCATGACGAAGACGCTCTACAAGATGCCGTGGTCGACGATGTTCCCGCTGGGGATCAGTGCCGCCACGATCGGCATCTGCGAGGGTGCGCTGGCGGCGCACCTGGACTACCAGCGCGAACGTGTTGGCGCCAACGGCACCGCGATCAAGGACGACCCCTACGTCATGTTCGCCATCGGCGACGCTGCAGCCGACATCGAGGCATCCCGCCAGGCGCTGCTGGCCAACGTCGACCGCGTCTATGACATGGTCGACGCAGGCAAGGAAGTCAGCTTCGCCGACCGTGCGGCTGTGCGGCGCAGCCAGGTGAAGGCGGTCTGGCGGGCAGTCGCCGCGGTCGACCAGATCTTCTCCCGCTCGGGCGGCAACGCACTGCGCATGGACAAGCCGCTGCAGCGGTACTGGCGCGATGCACACGCCGGCGTCGCCCATGCCATCCATGTCCCCGGAACCATCTACCACGCCTCGGCGCTGAGCTCGCTGGGGGTCGACCCGCAGGGGCCGCTGCGGGCGATGATCTGACCTCTAGGACACAACATGACAGCACTCAAGAGCCTCGGATACGTCACCGTCCAGACCGCCGACATCGATCGCTGGCGCCACTTCGCCTTCCAGGTGCTGGGTTTCGCAGAAGGACGCGGATCCAACGAGTCGGCGCTGTACCTGCGGATGGACGAGCGAGCAGCACGCATCATCGTCACCCCGGGAGACACCGACCGCATCATGACCGTCGGCTGGGAGGTCCGTGACCGTGCCGGCCTGGAGGACGTCAAAGCCGCCCTCGACGGCGCGGGCGTGCCCTTCAAACAGTTGCCGCTGGAAGAGGCGGACGCACGCCGCGTCGAAGAGGTCATCGCCTTCGACGACCCGGCCGGCACTGCGATCGAGGTCTTCCACGGACCGGTCCTCGACCACAGTCCGGTGATCACTCCGTTCGGGGCACGGTTCGTCACCGGAGCACAAGGGCTGGGACACGTGGTCCTGCCCGCACTGGACGCCAACGGCCTGTTCGAGTTCTACACCGGTGTACTCGGGTTCCGGTCCCGCGGCGCGTTCCGCGTGCCGGTGCCACCGGAGTACGGGCCGGTGCGTGTGCGCTTCCTCGGCATCAACGAGCGCCACCACAGCCTGGCGATCTGTCCGGCGACAACCCTTCGCGATCCCGGTCTGGTCCACCTCATGGTCGAGGTCGACAGCCTCGACACGGTCGGGCAGGCGCTGGACCGCGTCGGCGCCGACGGTTACCAGTTGTCGTCGACGCTCGGCCGGCACACCAACGACAAGATGGTGTCCTTCTATGTCCGGGCACCGGGCGACTGGGACATCGAATTCGGCACCGACGGCATGCGCGTCGACGAAACCTACTACACTGCAGAGGAAATCACCGCCGACAGCTACTGGGGTCACCAGTGGGTGAGCGACCTGCCGGCAGCGATGCGGCCATGACGCCCGACGCCGACGTCAGCCCGGTCTCGGCGTCCACGATCAGCCATTGGGATCATGAGGCGGACGTGGTGATCGCCGGTTACGGCATCGCCGGCGCCGCCGCAGCGGTTGAGGCCGCCCGAGCGGGTGCGGATGTGCTCGTGCTCGAACGGACCGGCTCCTGGGGCGGGGCGGCCGCCATGGCCGGCGGCTTCATCTACCTCGGTGGCGGGACGGCGCTGCAAAAGGCCTGCGGCTTCGACGATTCCGTCGAGAACATGGCGGCGTTCCTGAACGCGGCGATGGGTCCCGGCGCCGACGGCCGCCGCATCGCCGACTACTGCGAAGGCAGCGTCGCCCACTTCGACTGGCTCGTCGAAAGCGGTGTGCCGTTCAAGGCCGAGTTCTTCGGTGAGCCGGGCTGGGAGCCGATGGGCGACCAGGGTCTGATGTACAGCGGCGGGGAGAACTCCTATCCGTTCAACACCATCGCCACGCCGGCACCCCGCGGACACGTCCCGCAGATGTCGGACAAGAAGCTGGGCGAGGCCAGCGCCGGCTACATGCTGATGAAGCCGCTGGTCGAGACCGCCACCGCGGCCGGGGCCCGGGCGCTCTACGACGTGCGGGTGCAAACCCTGGTGGTCGAAGCCGACGGCCGGGTGGCTGGAATCCGCGCCCGGCAGTACGGCACCGAGGTGACGATCCGCGCGCGCCGTGGCGTGGTGCTGGCCACTGGCAGCTTCGCCTACAACGACGCGATGGTGGCGCAGTACGCCCCGCGTATCGCCGGACGCCCGGCGGCGTCGATCGAACAGCACGACGGTCAGGCGATCCGGATGGCCCAGGCGCTCGGCGCCGACCTCGCCCACATGGACGCCACCGAGGTCGCGATCTTCATCGACCCGCAGCAGTTGGTCCGCGGCGTCCTCGTCAACGAACGCGGCCAGCGCTACGTCGCCGAAGACACCTACCCGGGCCGGGTGGGCCAACTGACGCTGTACCACCAGAACAACACCGCGTACCTGATCATCGACGGCGACGCCCAGGAAGAGGCGATGGCATCGCTGTCCCCACAGTTGATGATGCGTCCGCCGACGTGGGTGTGCGAGACCGTTGCCGAACTCGAAGCCGAGATCGGGTTGGCGCCCGGATCACTTCAGGCCACGATCGCCGCCTACAACGACGGGGCAGCGCGGGGTGAGGATCCGCTGCTGCACAAGAAGCCGCAGTGGCTGCGCCCGGTCGGCTCGCCGGTCGGGGCGATCGATCTGCGGGAGAGCACCGGAGGATTCACCCTGGGCGGCCTGCAGACTTCGCTGGACGGCGAGGTGCTGCACGTCAGCGGCGAGCCCATCCCCGGCCTGTTAGCCGCCGGGCGCTCGACCGCGGGCCTTGCCGCGTGGGGTTACGCCAGCGGCATCTCGCTGGGCGACGGCAGCTTCTACGGGCGACGCGCCGGCCGTCGCGCTGCCAAAGGCTGACCGCCACCCAGCCGGAACAAACCGTGGCGTCGTCCTCGTGAGCCGGGTAGACGACCGGTTGACCGGCGCTGCCTCCTGATGGCCTCGGTCACATCGAAACTCCGGTGTGACACGGCGCACTCTTGTATGATACAAACAGGCATATTCCTATTAGGCATATGCACTCAGCGAGGAGATGTCATGACTGCAGTCCCCGTCATCCAGGAATCCACTACGCCCAGCGCGGTCATCGATCGGGTGTCGCTGGTGCTCGACGCGTTCGACGGCCCGGGCAGACTGACGCTGGCTCAGATCGTCCGCCGCACCGGGTTGCCCCGGTCGTCGGCGCACCGCATGCTCGAGCGCCTCGTACAGCTGCGGTGGCTGCGCCGCAGCGGTCGTGACTACGAACTCGGAATGCGGTTGGTCGAACTCGGCTCACTGGCCGTTCACCAGGACCGGCTGCACCGCGCCGCCGCCCCGCTGCTGCACGACCTGCACCGCGCCACCGGCCTGGTGGTGCACCTGGCCGTGTTGGACGGCGCCGACGTGGTGTACCTCGAGAAGATCGGCGATCGTATGGCCGCCGCACTGCCCAGCCGTGTCGGCGGGCGCCAGGCCGCGCACTGCACCGCGATCGGCAAGGCCATGCTGGCGTACAACGCCGACGCGAGCGACGAGGTCGACCTGTCGAATCGTCGCACCCGGTACTCCATCGGAAGCGCCGCCCAACTCGCCGGCGATCTGGCCAAGGTCCGGGCGCACGGCGTCGCCTTCGACCGGGAAGAAGCGCTGAGCGGATTCGGCTGTGTCGCAGCGCCGATCGGTGCCCCCGGTGACGCCGTCGCTGCACTGTCGGTGTGCGGGCCGATGAGCCGGATGGCCTTCGACCAGCGCCTCGCCGCACCGGTGCGGATGACCGCCATGGGCATCTGGCGCAACGTGGAAGGCGGTCCGCAGCGCGTCGCTCCCACGCTGCAGCAGGTGCGCCCGCTGCGCGGCGGACCCGCGCACCGTCCGCTGCACGAGTCGGCCGCCCTGCAGCTCGCATGACGCTCGACCCTCAGATCGCCGAGATCATCGACGCTCTCGACGGCGGATTCCCGGCCGTCGAGACGATGACCGGTGAACAGGCGCGCGCAATCATCCGATCGCGTTTCGTCGCACCGGCCGAACCGGAACCGGTCGGCAGTGTCAGCGATCGGGTCGTCGACGGTCCGGGTGGCAGCATCCCGGTTCGGGTGTATCACCCCACCGGAGCCGCGGCCGGATTGCTACCGGGCCTCGTCTACGCCCATGGTGGCGGATTCGTGTTCTGCGACCTCGACAGCCACGACGGGCTGTGCCGAGACCTGGCCAACCGACTCGGCGCGGTGGTGGTGGCGGTCGACTACCGCCTCGCACCCGAGCACCCGTGGCCGGCGGCGGCGGAAGACGTCTACGCCGTCACCCGGTGGATCACCGACAACTGCATCGAACTCGGCGTCGACACCGGCCGCATCGCGGTGGGCGGCGACAGCGCCGGCGGCAATCTGGCCGCGGTGACCGCCCTGATGTCTCGCGACCGCGGGGGGCCGGCGCTCTGCGCTCAACTGCTGATCTATCCGATGATCACGTCCGACTTCATCACAGAGTCCTACCAGCGCTACGGAAGCGGCTTCTACAATCCCGAGTCCGCGCTGCGCTGGTACTGGGACCAGTACGTGCCCGACGAGGCGAGCCGCACCGACCCCTACGCCTCCCCGTTGCACGCCGATCTGCACGGGCTGCCGCCGGCGGTGGTCGTGATCGCGGGACACGATCCTCTGCGCGACGAGGGCGTTGCCTACAGCGCAGCGCTGACCGCTGCCGGAGTGCCCACCGTGATGGAGATGTTCGACGGCGGCATCCACGGGTTCATGACAATGCCCAAGTTCACGATCGCTCAGACAGCGCGAGCTCGATTGTGTGAGCAGGCAGCGAGTCTCATGGCCGGAGTAGCGGCGCGTGGGTGAGGGTGCGGTGTACGTCATCGACCGCGTGGTCACCCGGCCGGGATGCGCGCGGCGCTTCGTCGACGCCTACCTCGCCGGGTACGCACCGGGTGCTCGCAGCCGCGGTATGACTCTGGAGCATGTGTTGGTCAGTCCACCCATCTGGTTCGAGGAACATCCGAATACGGTCACCGCGACGTGGTCACTGCCCAGCGCGCAGGCCTGGTGGGAGATGACGTGGCAGGGGCGCCCGGATCCGGCGATCGGTGAGTGGTGGGAGAGCATCGGCGACCTCGTTCTCGAGCGCAGCCGCAGCGTTGCCTCCGCCGCTGGTGACGTGGACGCCCTCTGCGATGTCTAGTGTCATCCGACTGGTCGAGACGGCCGACGAGCATCGGGACCGGTTGCTCGACGAACTGCGCGACTGCGCCCGCGAAATCGGTGCCGAACGGGCACTCGTGCAGCCCACGCTGCCGGGTGTGCGCAACGGCGGAGACATCCTCATCCACCTCAGATTCTCGGGGACCGCTACCCGGGCGAAGGGTGTCAAGGCGATCGATGACCTGCTGAGGGACACGGCGGTGCGACACTACAACGGCGCCACCTACGGCGGCGTGCCGGTCGCAGGCGCCGACGGGAGGGGCGCCGTGTACCGGACGCTGCTGCTGCGGGTGCGCCCCGGCACCGACGACATGGTCGTCCAGCAGTTCGAGAACGACCTGCGCCTACTCCCCCGCTACGTCCGCACCATTCATTCTTGGCAACTCAGCCGGGTCGAGGACGCCGTCGGCGCCTCTGCGTGGACGCACGTGTTCGAGCAGGCGTTCACCGACCTCGACGGCCTGATGGGCCCCTACCTGATGCACCCCGTCCATTGGGCACGCGTCGACCGTTGGTTCGACCCGGAGTGCCCGGAAGCGATTGTCCGGGAACGCGTCTGCCACAGCTTCTGCCGAAACGTCGAGAACTGAGCTCGGACCGTAGGCGTACATATGCCGTCACCGGCTCGGGGACTTCGGCGACCCCGGACAGCTCGCCGACTGGGCGCAACTCATGCTCTCCGATGCTGCCAAATTTCTTTGCGGCAGTGTCCTGTTCGTCGACGGCGGCACCGACGCGCATTTCCGGCCCGACGACTGGCCCAACCCCGTCCCGGCGCGTCGGCTGGTCGGCTACCTGCGGCGTTTCCGGAACTAGACCCCGGCCGGGAGGATGTTCGGATTCGCCGTCGCGGGCGGCTCGAACGGGGGCAGTAGACCCGTCCCGTCGAGGCTGTGCACCGGCAAGCTCTGTGACCACGGGTAGTGCAGGCTGAAGGCGACCAGTCCGGTGCGTTCGGCGGCGGGCAGGTGGCTCATCGCCAGCACGGTTTCGGCGAGGTACTCGACAGGCTCGGTCGGGAAAGTGTCCGGGATCAGGTCCGAGGCGCCCGGCGTACGCACCGCGGTCGAGGGCCCCACGCAGTTGACGGCGATGTTGTCGTCGACCAACTCGGCAGCCAGGCCTTGTGTGAATCGGTGCAGCGCCGCTTTCAGCGAGGCGTACACCACGTCTCCGGAACTCCTGTTGTACTCGCGAAAGGGGCGCACCGGCGCCATGCCGGTGACCGAGCCGATGTTGACGATCCACCCGCCACCGCGGCTGCGCATGTGCGGAATCGCGGCCTGCGACAGGACGAAGGGCGTGCGCAGGTACTGCTCGACAGTGCGGTCGAACGTGTTCATCGCCATCTTTTCGATGACCGAGTAGTCGGCATAGCCGGCGTTGTTGACCAGGATGTCGAGTCGGCCGGTGTGTTCGATGACGTTCGGTATCAGTGCTTCACGCTGCACGGTGTCTTCGAGGTCGGCCGCAAGGCCGATGGCCGTGCCACCTGCCGCCTCGATGAGTGCAATCGTCTCGCCGATCGTCCCGGGCAGCGCAATCGCCCCTCCCGCGCGCACCGAGGGCGACGGCGTGTGGGACCGCGCAGTCACCACCACGGTGGCGCCCTCGGCGGCCAGTCGCTGGGCGATCGCCCGTCCGATCCCCCGGCTGCTTCCGGTGACCAGTGCGGTCTTATCCCGCAGCAGATCCGCCACCGGATTCTCCTTGTCGGCCGTCCAATACGAAATGCTCCTCGATCGGCGCCCGGTGCTGATGCCAGACGTCGACCAGCCGCCACGGGGTCGACACCACCACCCGTCCCGAACCCGACCGGTAGTAGGTGTGCGCGTTGGGGGTGTGGCACCACACCGTGCGCGACATGGCGTCGTCGATCTGCGCCACGTAGTCGTCGTAGGCCTGCTGCGTCACTTCCATCGTCGTCGCGCCGCGCATCGCCATCAACTGCAGGCACTCCACGATGTAGTGCGCGAGCACCTCCATCGAGAAATTGGCGCCGGCACCGTGGCCCGGGCTGTAGTTCGGCGCCGAGGTGATGAACAGGTTCGGGAAGCCGGGCACGGTGCCGCCCCGGTACGCACGAGGGCTGTCGCCCCACTCTGCGCGCAATGTGCGCCCGTCGCGTCCGCGGATGTCCACCGTCGACAGGAAGTCGAGGTGATAGCCCGTGGCGTAGATGATCACATCGAGGTCGATCTGTCGACCGTCCTGCGTGACGATTCCTTCTGCGTTGACCGCTGCGGGCTCACTGGCCTCCACGTCGACGTGGTCGCGGGTCAGCGCGGCGTAGTAGCCGCCGGGATCGCGGATGATGCGCTTGCCGTACGGCGCGAAATCCGGCGTGACCTTCTTCGCCAGTTCTGTTCCCTCGCCGAACATCCGGTCGATGTACTCCGTGCACATCTGCAACAGCACGTCGTTCGCCGGAGAGATCGACAGATGCTCGGCGGCCCACTCCGGGTCTCGCAGGATCACGGGATAATTGTTGTCCGCGGTACCCCAGTACGACTTGAGCCGATGCCAGTTGGCGTAGTACGGCAGGTGTCGTCCGAGAAAACGGCGGAAGTCCGGAACGTCGTCGGAGAGCCGTTTGCGCGGTGCCACCCAGTGCGGCTGCCGTTGGAACACGGTCAGATGGTCGACCTGATCGACACAGGCATCGACGATCTGCACCGCTGTGCAACCGGCGCCGATGATCGCCACCCGCTTGCCGGTCAGATCCAAGGCCGAAACCCACCGCGCGGAATGCACGCTGACACCGGCGAAGCTCTCGCGGCCGGGAAGGTCCGGCCAGCGGGGACGATTCAGGTAGCCCGCAGCGGTGATCACCACCCGGGCGTGACTCACCTCGCGGTGACCCTCGCGAGTCACCGAGTGGATCTGCCACTGCCGGCGGTCCTCGTCCCACCACAGCGCCTCGACTTCGGTACCGAACCGCGTGTGCTCACGAAGCCCGTACCTGTCGGCGAGTGACACGAGGTAGGCCTGGTATTCCGCGCCCTGCGGGTAGTAGTTCGACCAATCCGGGTTGACCTCGCGTGACAACGAGTAGTACACCGACGGGGTGTCCACCCCGATGCCCGGATAGGTCGTCGTCAACCAGGTACCGCCGACCTCGTGGTTGCGATCGTAGATCTCGTAGGTCACGCCCGCATCCTCGGCAGCCAGCGCATTCACGATGCCGGCGATACCGGCGCCGATGATCGCGACCGTCGTGGTGGACGGAATCGGCACATCACGCGGGAGCGCAGGTTGCGACAGCTGGAAGCCGCCCTGCTCGAGCAGCAGTGGGACGAACTCGTCGTCGACATCGGAACCGAGGGCGAGCGGGAGCAGGCGGCTGAAGAGCACCTCGTCGACGGGCACCGGTGCCGCTTGAGCTTCGACGGCGCTCACCAGTGCCGCCACGATCGCCTCCATGGTGTCGGAGTCGGTGACACCCCTCTTCTCCGGAGGGTCGGGTTCGTGCGAGATCTTCGGCGCGAACCGGTCGAGCACCGACGCGTCATTGGTCATCTGTGCCAGCACCGCCACCAGTACGCCCGGATCCGCCTGCCGCAGGTGGGTCCTCAGCGCCTCGAGGTCGACCTGGGAGGCGTCGTGCGTCGTCGGGGTTGCGGCGTCAATCGTCACGTCACCGAGTATCGAACCGCTCCCCGGTGACAGCACCGTATGTGCCTACTGAGCGGGACAGCGATCGGTGAGCGGGGGTGGTTCGTGTTTGGCTGCCCTCATGCAAGGCGACCTCGACACCGACAGCCTGGTCGCACGGGCTCGCAGCCACGCACTCGGTGACATCCCGCGGCGGTCGGCCCGCCGGCAACCCGACAAGACCGCGATCATCGACGGCGAGGTCACACTGACGTTCGCAGAGTTCGATCGGCTCGTCGACCGCACCGCAGCAGCGCTGCGCGACAACGGTTTCGACGTCAGTGACCGGATTGCACTGCTGTCCCACAACTGCTGGCAGTACGCCGTGCTGACGTTCGCCACCGCGCGTGCGGGCGTAGTGCTGGTGCCGGTGAACTTCATGCTCACCGCCGAGGAGATCGCCTACCTGCTCGGCCACAGCCACGTCACCGGCTTCATCGTTGAAGCCGAGCTGACGCCCACCGCCGAGGACGCCATGCGGCGCGGCGGCGCGGTCACCACCACGGTGGCGCTGACCCGCGACGGGGCCGCCCCGCCGCCGGGATGGCAGGACTTCGCCACGTGGCTCGACACCGACAGCCCGGCCCCGCGCCCGCATATCGACGACGAGCAGGTACTGCGCCTGATGTACACCAGCGGCACCGAATCGCGGCCCAAGGCGGTGATGCACACCAGTCGCAGCCTGATGTGCCAGTATGTCAGCACGATTCTGGCCGGAGGCATGTCCGGTGGCGACGTCGAGATCCACTCCCTGCCGCTGTACCACTGCGCGCAGTTGGACAACTTCCTGGCCACCGACATCTACCTGGGAGCCACCAGCATCATCCTGGCACTTCCTGATCCCGAGACGGTTCTGCGCACCATCGAGCGGTACCGGGTGACGAACTACTTTGCGCCTCCGACGGTGTGGATCAGCCTGCTGCGCTGTCCGGTCTTCGATCAGGTCGACCTGTCCAGTCTGCGCAAGGGCTACTACGGTGCGTCGGCGATGCCGACGGAGATCCTCGCCGAGATGCGGGAACGCCTCCCCGACCTGCGGCTGTGGAACTTCTACGGACAGACCGAGATGGCGCCGCTGGCCTCGGCGCTCGGGCCCGACGAGCAGGACACGCACGCCGGCTCCGCCGGGCGCCCGGTGCTCAACGTGGAGACCACCATCCTCGACACCGCCGACTCGCCGGTGCCCGCCGGCGTCATCGGCGAGATCGCCCACCGCAGCCCCCATCTCATGCTCGGCTATCTCGACGACCCGGCCAAGACTGCGGAAGCCTTCCGTGCCGGCTGGTTCCACTCCGGTGACCTCGGCTACTACGACGAGCACGGGCTTCTCCACGTCGTCGACCGCAAGAAGGACATGATCAAGACGGGCGGGGAGAACGTGGCCAGCCGTGAGGTCGAGGAAGTCCTCTATCGCCACAACGGGATACATGAAGTTGCGGTCTTCGGGTTGGCTCACCCGGTATGGGTGGAAGCCGTTGTCGCCGCGGTGGTGCTGCGCGAGGGAGCCGACCTCACCGAGAACGACGTGATTGCGCACTGCCGAGCGCACCTGGCCGGGTTCAAGGCTCCCAAGCAGGTGTTCTTCGTCGAGGCACTGCCGAAGAACCCCAGTGGCAAGCTGCTCAAGCGCGATCTGCGCCGGCGGTTCAGCCTCGAGCACAGTCACTGAGAACGATGCCGGACTGTGGAACCTCATCGCCGGCTGATGGTGTTCCGCTCACCGGTCACGCCCCTGTTTCCGATTCCTCAAGGGGGCTTGACTGGCCGGTATGAGCAACGACATCACCCTGGCGGAACTTCAGGATTTCGTCTCCGGTTACTGGTACGCCTACGACGAGGCGCTGTACGACGACATGGCGGCGGCTAAAGCCGAAGACATCCGCTTCATCACTCGCAGCGATTCCGGGGCCAGCCCGTTCGAGGAGCTGATGTCGCCCGATCTGCACGGCCGCGACGCCGTGATGGAATGGCTCACCGACCATCGCCGCCAGAGCCCCTACCCGCTGCGCCACCACGCCACCAACATCCACCGCACGGGCACCCACGATGGCACCGTCCGTGCCCGCTTCTACATTTTCGTCAACCAGATCACGAATTTTGTGCCGTTCGCGGTGTCCAGCGGCGTCGCCAACGTCGCGGTGCGCCGCGGCGCGAGCGGGCTCGAGTTCACCGAGATGGAAATGGTCCTGGACACCACGAATTCGGTGCTGCTGGCGGAGATGTCCGCCGACGCGGGCGCGGGCGCCTGAGCGGCGTGGACGCCCGCGAGACCTTCTCCGGCGGTGTCGCCGTCATCACCGGCGCGGGTGCCGGCATCGGCGCCGGGCTCGCACGTCACGCTGCGCGGCTCGGGATGACGGTGATCCTGGCCGACATCGACGGCGACGCCATCGCCGCGCTGCGCGACGAACTGACCGCGCAGAGCGTTCATGCACTTGCTGCCGTCTGCGATGTCACTGATTTCGACGCGGTGCAGGAACTCGCCGACCGGACCTATCGCGACGCCGGGCCGGTCCGTCTCCTCGTCAACAACGCCGGTGTCGAACAGTTCGGCTTCCTGTGGGACACCCCGGTCGCCAATTGGCAGCGGCTGGTGGACATCAACATCTCAGGCGTCTTCAACGGCATACGTGCGTTCCTTCCGCACATGATCGCCGCCGGATCGCCGGCGTGGGTGTGGAACCTGTCCTCGATCGGCGGTGTCGCGGTGGTGCCGCTTCAGGCGCCCTACATCATGAGCAAGCATGCGGTGCTGGCCCTCACCGAATGCCTCGCGTTGGAGACGCAACTGGCGGGACACGACCACATCCACGTGCAGGCGGTGTTGCCGGGTGCGGTGGTGTCGAACATCTTCGAGTCCGCAGGCGGCGTCTCCGACGGCGACATCGGGGCTGCCGAAGCGCAACGCAGCGCCATGCTCGACATCAAAGCCGAGGCGATGGATCCCGTGGCGGCGGCCGAGGTGGTCTTCGAGCAATCCGCCGAGGGCCGTTTCTATCTGCTCACCCAGCCGGAGTACGTCGGGTCGGCGATGGCCGAGCGCGCCGACGTGCTCACCTCACAGCGCGCACCGGTACTGAAGACCAAGCAGCGCTTCGACTCCGCGAAGCACTGACGGGATGTCCAGTTACGTCTTGGATCCCGACGCCGCCGCGCGCGTCGCGGCGTTCGGAGTGATCCCCCCGATGCGGCAGCGTGGCCTGACCGAGGTCCGCCGAACCATCGAGGCGGCAGCGCATCCTGATGCGATGCCGGAGATGTCCAGTGTCGAGGACCGGCTCGCTCCGGGCCCGGCTGGGCCCATTCCGCTGAGGATCTACCGACCCGCGGGCGACGCCGACGCTCCCGTGCTCGTCTACTTTCACGGCGGCGGCTTGGTACTCGGATCCAACCACTCGTTCGAGCCGCTGGCCCGGGAACTGGCCGCGGCCAGCGGGGCGACTGTGGTGTCCGTGGACTACCGCCTCGCGCCCGAGGCGCCACCCCCCGCCCAGTTCGACGACGCCTACGCCGCCACCGCACACGTCGCCGTCAACGCGGAGTCACTACGCGTCGACGCCGATCGGCTCGCCGTGATCGGGGACAGCGCAGGCGGCTCACTGGCGGCGGCGGTGTCGCTGGCCGCACGCGACCGCGACGGGCCATCTATCCGGTGCCAGGTGTTGATGTACCCGGGTCTCGACCGCGACATGACGTGTTCGTCGATACAGGATATGCCCGACGCACCGATGCTCAGCCGCGACGACATCGACTACATGCACGAGCTCGCGGACAGCGGCGTGACCACGCCGCCTGCCCCTTACCGGTTTCCGGCAATGGCCACCGATCTGACGGGACTGCCGCAGGCAATCGTCGTGACCGGTGCCTGCGATCCGATTCGAGATTGGGGAGAGCGCTATGCGCTGCGTCTTCGTGATGCAGGTGTGCAGACCACCCTGACCCGCTATCCCGGTGTCTATCACGGTTTCCTGATGCGATCGGACGCCACCGCCCGCGGCCGGTTGGCCATCGCCGAGACCGGAGCGTTGCTGCGCGCGAAGTTCGCCCATCCCCTGTGGGCGTGAGCCGGTGTTCACCTCCCGATCACCGGACAGTTGAGCTCACCGGAAGCCGCTACGGCCCCAGTATTGACGTGATGACGGTGCTGCCGAGCGCCTGATGGAACTAGAGGAGATCCGATGCTGACTGATGATCGGCGCATGGAGCTGTCGGACGTGCTGCGCCCGGCCTCGCCGCCGCGGGAGATCGACAATGTCTACAGCGACGACCAGCGGGAGCGTCTGCTCGACGTCGTGCGGACCCAGGGCCCGTGGCAGTTGATCATCGCGCAGCATTTCGCTTCGGCCGACGAACTCATGGCCACCATGAGTGGTGCCTTCCCCGAAGGCTTCGAGCCGTCACTCGACCTGTTCCTCACCCCGACGTTCCGTGGCTACCTGGCGAACTACGGCGCCGTGCTCTACCCGGAACTGCACGATTGCTTCTACAACGAGACGTTCCTGAACCAGGCCAAGAGCTACTGGAACGCCCAATACGCCAAGCCCGAGCTGATGCTCTTCAACATCAACGGCCCGTGCGCCAACCGCGACCCCGGCCACCTGGACTCCCCCAGCTTTCGCGGTGTGCGCCACGAGAACGCACCGACGTGGCTCTGCAGTGTGATGGGGAAATCTGGTCTGTTCCAGGACTATTTGATCAAGATGGCACAGGTGATCACCTGGTTCTCACTAGACGAGAGCAGCGGGTTCACCTACTGGCCCGACGGTCCACTCAAGGCCCCGCAGCGTCTGCTGCCGCCGGTCTACAACCGTGGAGTGGTCGTGCAGAACGAGATGATGGTGCACCGCGGTGAAGCCAACGGCCCGCTACAGCAGCAGGTCCCGGCCGGTCTGGCATTCGATACGGTCTTCACCGGAGACTCGAACGACCGCGACCAATGGTTGTTGAAAAACGGCGACGATGTGATCGCGCGGCACCACACCGACGACCTACGCTTCCTGGTGCACTGGTCGGCCGAGGTGTTCTCCGACTTCGACGAGCTCAAGAAGAACATGGACCACTCCGACGACCTGACCATCGACCGCGCGATCGGCATGATGGTCGACGACCTGCGCGCCAAGGGCATCAAAGTCGACGTGCCCGGTGAGCCGCTGCACGACCCGCAGTTCATCGGTGCGCTGAACGCCGCCTACGACCTCGGTGGGCCGTCGATATACCCCGACGAAGCGCCGTTGTCGGCGTTCCAGCTGGCCTGACCGATGGACCGATTCAACGATCGCCGAGTCATCGTCACCGGTGCAGGATCGGGTATCGGTCAGGCGACCGTCGCTCGTCTACTCGACGAGGGAGCGACCGTCGTCGCCTTCGACATCTCGGAGGACGGCTTGGCGCAGACAGTGTCGGCCGCTGCCGACGTCGGCACCGACAAGCGGCTGACCAGTGCGGTCCTCGACATCTCGGACGAACACTCGGTGACCGCCGCGGTCACCGGCGCGGTCGATGATCTGGGCGGACTGGATGTCCTCGTCAACGCAGCGGCGATCCAACGGTGCGCCCACACCCACGAGCACACGCTCGACGACTGGAACGCCACCTTGGCGGTGAATCTGACCGGCACTTTCCTGATGACCCGCCAGGCGTTACCGGCGCTGTGCGAATCCGGCCGAGGCGTGGTCGTGAACTTCACGTCCACCTCGGCATCCTTCGCTCACCCGTACATGGCGGCCTACGCGGCCAGTAAGGGCGGGATCCTGGCGTTCACGCACTGCCTCGCGCTCGAATACGCGAAGCAGGGATTGCGCGCGGTCAACATCCAGCCCGGTGGCGTGTCCACGGCGCTGGCGCTGAGCACCCTGGACAAGATGCCCGAGGGCTACGACCTCGGCCTGTGGGCCAAGCAGACACCGATCCTGCCGCAGGACGACGGCGGCATCCTGGGCGAGCCCGCCAAGGTCGCCTCCGTCATCGCGATGGTGGCCTCCGATGACGGAGCTTTCATCACCGGCACCGAGATCCGCATCGACGGCGGCGCCCACGCCTGATCGTCAGCGCACGATCACCTCGCTCGGTGTCCGTGGCGCGCCCAACATCTCGCGGTGTGACGGCGGAGTTCGTCCTTCCTCGTCCGTGACTCCATAGCGCTGCGCCAGCTCGGCACTGATCAGGGTATGGCCGCTGAGTGCCGCCCGGTCCGGGTCGCGGAAGAGGGCGTCGATGACGTAGCCGGTGAACTCCGGCGTCTCGGCGTGCTGCGCGAAATCACGCAGGCCTACTGGATCGCCGCCGAACACTTCTCGCATCTTCTCGGTGAGCAGGATCCCCATCCAGAGAGACACGACGTCGACCGGCGTATCGCGGAAGTCGACTCCCATGTCGGCCGCCATCTTGTCTATCCCGGCTTTCTGCGCGCCGTACGCCGGGCCGTGCATATAACAGACGGAGCCCGGGGATGACGTGAAGACGATCAAGCCCGCTCTGCTTCGCAACAGAAGCGGGGCCGCATACCAGGACGCGACGTAGGCCGATCGCAACCCGACATCGAGGATGTCGACCAAGTCGATCGGCTTCTCCCAGAACGGGTTCGGTCCGGTCAATTCATCATGCACTGCGGCGGCGTTGTTGACCAGCAGGTCGAGCCGGCCGTTTTCCCGCTCGACCCGGGCGAACAGTGCAGCGACCGCCGTGTCGTCACGATGGTCGAGCGGTACCGCGATCGCCTCGTCGCCGGTCTCGACCACGGTTCGGCCGGTTGCGTACACCCGCCATCCGCAGTTCGACAGGGCTCGCGCAATTCCGCGGCCGGCACCGCGGCTGGCGCCCGTCACCACCGCGACGGTTGTGTCAGAAGAGTGAGTCACACAGCGAGGTTAAGGCGCGACCGGCGCCTCGTCGACGATCTGCAACCGGCCCCCGCGCACCGCGTCCACGATCGAATGGGTCAGCTCGGAGCAGGAGAGAAATACTGGGGGGCGACCGTGTGCAGCCAGCTCCTCGGCGGCGCGGCGCTGCGGACATGTACGCACCGCCGCGGCGTTCCACTGCACACTCGTCTGCTCCCAGGTGCTCTTGCGCGCCAACACGCCCGCCCCGCAGGCCCGGCAGGTCACCGGAACCATCGGCGCGTCGTCCAGCCGGTTGTCCGGCCGAATGCTCATCCGGCGCTCGACGCCGAGAGTCTGGCCGCCAGGTTGTCCTCGACGACCTTCATCCACTCCTCCCGGGGGCGGGTGGTGTCGATCTCGTACTCGAAGCGGTCGACCATGTCCGGAGTGACATCTGCGGCGTCGACATAGAACTGCTCGTACCAACGGCGCAGCTGGTAGACCGGACCGTCCTCTTCGCACAGCAGCGGGTTGTCGATGCGCGCCTTGTTCTTCCAGATGTCGACATCCTGCTCGAAGCCCATCTTCACGAAATCTCCAAGGCCGATAGCGGTCTGCATCGCCAGCTCGTCGGTCAACGCCTCCGACTTCTTCACGATGATGCCGTACTGCAGCACGAACGATTCGGCGTCGACGGGATAGTGGCAGTTGATCAGAACTGTGCGGTGATCGATGTTCTCGTAGTGGTACGTGAGGTCATCGATCATGAAAGAAGGACCGTGATACCCGGCTACCGAGGTGGTGCCGAGGATCTTCGGCCCCTCGAGTGGCTGCATGTCGGGACGGCCGGCACTGTTCATGTACTGGATCGCCACGTGACCTTCGAACACGTTCTTGAAATGCGTGGGCAGCGATCCGTGGATGTAGAAGAAGTGCGCCATATCGACCACGTTGTCGATGACTTCACGGCAATTGGTGCCGACCACGGTGGTGTACCAGTGCCAGTCGGTCCACTCGTCGCTGGTGGCTCCTTCGATCCGCGGGATCGTCACGCCATCCGGCGGCGGTTTGCGCTCAGGATCGTTCCACACGAACAGCATTCCGTCCTGCTCGAGTGTCGTCCACGTCGCCGTGCGCGCCAGTCGCGGAGCCCGCTTGCTGTACGGCACCTTCTTGCAGCGGCCGTCACCGCCCCAACGCCAGTCGTGGAACGGGCAGGCGATCTCGTCGCCTTTGACCTCGCCCTGGCTCAGGTCCCCACCCATATGCCGGCAGTACCCGTCCAGGACGTTGATCTTGCCGTCGCCGCCACGGAACACCACCAACTTGTTGCCGAAGGCGTTGACTGAATGAGGTTGACCGTCACCGAAATTTTTCGTCAGACCGAGGCAGTGCCATCCGCGGGCGAAGCGTGTCGGCGCCGCATCGGCTTCGATGTGCCGCACCTCGACATCGGGCTGTAGCGTCATGGCACTGTTCTACCGCCGTTGGCCGCAGCGAGAAACCTGCTGTTCCGCTCATCAGGACAGGCAATGCCTTCCTCCGCCCGAGCCACCTAACGTCGGTTCGTGACCACTGCGCCGCACAGCACCATCCCGACGGGCCTGCCCGTCAACGACACCATCATCGACTTGCTGGTGATTGGGTCGGGCACCGGTATGGCTGCGGCCCTGGCCGCAAGCGATCACGGGCTGTCGGTGCTGATCGTCGAGAAGTCCGAATACATCGGTGGGTCGACCGCACGTTCCGGTGGAGCGCTCTGGCTGCCCGCCAGCCAGGTGATCGACGGCGACGGGGGCGGCGACACCCAGCAGAGGGCCCGGACCTACCTCGATGCGGTGGTGGACGGCACCGCGCCCTCGTCGCGTTCCACCGCATTCCTCGCACACATCGACGCGACCGTCGACCTGCTGCGCCGCACCACACCGATGCGCTTCTTCTGGGCGAAGGAGTACTCCGACTACCACCCCGAGCTGCCGGGAGGCAGCGCGACGGGTCGGACCTGCGAGTGCCGGCCGCTGGACACCGCGGTGCTCGGCGGGCATCGCTCGCGGCTGCGTCCCGGGGTCATGGAGGTCAAGATCCCCATGCCGACCACCGGTGCGGACTACCGCTGGCTGAACTTGATGTCACGGGTGCCCCGCAAGGGTGTGCCGGTGGTGCTCAAGCGGCTCGGTCAGGGCGTCGGTGGCCTTCTGCTGGGCCGGCGGTACGCCGCCGGCGGTCAAGCGCTGGCGGCGGGGCTGTTCGCCGGGGTCTTGCGGGCCGGTATCCCGGTATGGACCGAGACATCGCTGCAGCGCCTCACCACTGACGACGACGGCCAGGTGAGGGGTGCGGTGGTCGTCGACCAACAGGGCAGGGAGATCAACGTGACAGCGCGGCGCGGCGTCGTGCTTGCGGCCGGCGGATTCGACCACCGCATGGACATGCGCTGGAAGTTCCAGTCCGAGTCGCTGGGTGAACATGCCAGCCTGGGCGCGGAGACGAACACCGGCGATGCGATCCGCGTCGCTCAAGATATCGGCGCTGCAATCGATCTGATGGATCAGTCATGGTGGTTCCCCGCCGTGGCGGCCCTGCCCGACGCCGATCCGAAGGTGATGCTGGCAGAGCGGTCACTACCCGGATCACTCATCGTCGACCAGAGCGGCAGCCGGTTCGTCAACGAGGCCACCGACTACATGTCCTTCGGACAGTGTGTGCTCGAACGTGAGCGGACGGGCGATCCGGTCGACTCCATGTGGATCGTGTTCGACCAGCAGTACCGCAACAGCTACGTCTTCGCGGCGGAACTGTTTCCTCGCATGGCGGTTCCGCCCTCGTGGTACGACGCCGGCATCGCGCACCGCGCCGGCGATCTGGGCGAACTCGGCCGCAGGATGGGGGTGCCCTCCGCCGACTTCCTCACCACCATCGCGCGTTTCAACGAGATGGCGCGAGCCGGACAGGATTCGGACTTCGGGCGCGGTCGCAGCGCCTATGACCGCTACTACGGCGATGTCACGGTGACGCCCAATCCGAATCTGCGGGCGCTCGACCGCGGGCCGTTCTACGCGGTGAAGATGGTGCTCAGCGACCTCGGCACCTGTGGCGGCCTACGTGCCGACGAGCGCGCCAGGGTGCTGCGGGAGGACGGCACCGCGATCACCGGTCTCTACGCGATCGGTAACACTGCCGCCAACGCGTTCGGGACGACGTATCCGGGCGCGGGCGCGACGATCGCGCAGGGACTGGTGTACGGATACATCGCCGCCCGAGACGCCGCACAACACGCGACGTAGAGCGGCCGATGCGTCAGAGACGCACCAACGTGAACGGACGGACTACTCCGGCTCTTCGGCCTGCACTCTGCGCTCGATCTCGTACCAGTAGTCGCGCAGTAGGGGCGGCGTCCCTTTGTCGCTGGCGGGTTGCGCCTTCGCGAAGGCTTCCTCGGCCTCGTCGAGGTCCTTGATCACTTTGAGCGCCAGTTCCCGTTCGGCGGCGTAGTAGCGCTCGGCCCATTGCAGTGCCACGCGTCCGTATGCCCAGGCGGGTTCCACCTCGGCCCACTTCGCCTCGACGGCGGCTTCGCGCTGCATCCGGTCGGCGAACGCCACGTGCTCCTGCATGATCTCTTTGAGTCGGGCCGGATTGGTCAGGTGCCCGAACGTCACTCTCAGCAGAGGATTGTGCTTGAGCTGCGGCGGGTCGACAGGCGCTTTTTCGGCCCATTCCCGCAACGCAGCCGATCCGGCTTCGGTGATCTTGTAGAGCCGCTTGCTACGTGCACCGCCGTCGTTCTCGACCCGCGAGGTGAGCAGATGCTGCTCTTCGAGCTTCTTGAGTTCGGTGTAGATCTGGCTGTAGGCCGGGCTACCGTAGAAGAACCGCAAGCTCCACTCGGTCCACTTCTTGATGTCGTAACCCGACAGCTCGTCCTCATACGACAGCACCCCGAGCAGGGCCCAGCCTGTCGCGGTCACCTTCGGCCTGTCGGCACTCGATGGCATTTGTCCAGGCTAACAACTCCTGGTCGCAGCGGTCGTCGCGTCATCCGCTGATCGGGAGCGCCACTTGCCAGTGCGTTGTGCGCCGCCGACAGTTGAGGTACTCCGAACCCGGCCCAGGATGGTGATGACGATCAGCGAGACCACCCAGACGAGCGTCGAGGACTGCTCTCCCGATCCCGCGGTGATGCGTCGCGTGTTGGGCCACTTCTGCACCGGCGTTGCCGTGGTGGCCGGATACGGCGGTGAAGGTTCGCTCGGCTTCACCTGCCAGTCGGTGACATCGGTGTCGCTCGACCCGCCCTACATCTCGTTCTGCCCGTCCAACGGCTCGAGCAGTTGGCCACGGATCCGCGAGACCGGTTCCTTGTGCGTCAATGTCCTCGCCGCCGACCAGCGCGAGGTCTGCTGGAGCTTCGCCAAGAGCGGTGGCGACAAGTTCGCCGGCGTCGCTTGGCGACCGGGGTCGAACGGCGCCCCGGTCCTCGACGGTGTGCTCGCCTCCATCGAAGCCGACATCGAGTTCGAACACGAGGCCGGCGACCACACCATCGTCGTGGCCCGGGTGACCGCACTCCGGGCTCACCCGCAGCGTGAGCCCCTGCTGTTCTTCCGGGGTGACTTCGGCGGCTTCGCCGGATGCTTGGAGGCGGCGGGCTCGGGCAATGCCTGACGACGCGGTGACCTTCGATGACGAGGTGGATGTCGTCGTCGTGGGGTCGGGCGGCGGGGTCGCGGGCGCGTACACCGCGGCGCGCGAAGGCCTCTCGGTCGCCCTGGTCGAGGCGACGGATCAATTCGGCGGCACCACCGCGTATTCCGGTGGTGGGGGCATGTGGTTCCCCGGGAATCCGGTGATCCACCGAGCGGGCGTCGACGACACCCCGCAGCAGGCGCTCGAGTACTTCCACGCCGTGGTCGGCGATCGAACGCCCTACGAACTGCAGCAGACCTATGTGGCGGGCGGGTCGAGGCTCGTCGAATACCTCGAGCGCGACGAGCATTTCGCGTTCGCCGAGCTGCCGTGGCCGGACTACTACGGATCGGTGCCGGGTGCGCGCGCCGACGGGCGGCGGCACATCGTGCCGGTACCGGTGTCGGCGTCGGCGCTCGGAGCTCTGGCCGACGTCATCCGTGGTCCGCTCGACACCGAACGTCTGGGCCATCCGGCCCCGCCGATGCTCAGCGGGGGGCGGGCGCTCATCGGCCGGTTCCTGTGGGCGCTCAGCCGGTTTCCTCAGGCACGAACGTATTTGAATTCGCCCCTCGTCGAGTTGATCACCACGGGCAACGGCGCGGTGACCGGAGCCGTCGTGGACCGCAGCGGCGAAGAAGTCAGGATCGGCGCGCGGCGAGGAGTGCTGCTGGCGGCCGGCGGCTTCGAACAGAACCCCCAGTTACGCCGGTATTGGGGTGTGCCGGGACGCGCCGACGACAGCATGGGGTGTCCCGGCAACACCGGGGCCGCACATCAGGCGGCGATCCGCGTCGGAGCCGACACCGACCTGATGGATCAGGCCTGGTGGTCGCCGGGACTGACCCACCCCGACGGCCGCTCGGCCTTCGCCCTCTGGTTCACCGGCGGGATCTTCGTCGACCGGACCGGTGAGCGATTCGTCAACGAGTCCGCCCCCTATGACCGGCTCGGTCGTGCGGTACTGGATCAGATGAATTCGCGTGGCACGGCTTTGCCGTTCTGGATGATCTACGACGACCGTGAGGGCGAGACGCCGCCGGTGAAGGCGACCAACGTCTCGATGACAGATCCCGCGCACTACCGGTCGGCTGGTCTGTGGCACACGGCCGAGACCCTCGACGACCTCGCGGCGCTGATCGACGTCCCGGGCGGCGCGCTGTGCGCCACCGTCGCCCGTTACAACGCCCTGGTCGCCGGTGGCCGCGACACCGACTTCGGGCGCGGCGACGAGCCCTACGATCGAGCCTTCTCCGGCGGAGAGCTGCCCCTGGTCCCGATCGAGAAGCCGCCCTTCCACGCCGCGGTCTTCGGGCTGTCCGACCTCGGGACCAAGGGCGGTCTGCGGACCGACACCAACGCACGGGTACTCGACACGTCCGGTGCGCCCATTCCTGGGCTCTACGCGGCCGGCAACACCATGGCGGCGGTCACCGGCACCACCTATCCGGGCGGCGGCAATCCGATCGGCGCGTCGCTGTTGTTCAGCCACCTCGCCGCTCTCGACATGGCCGGCCGGGCATCGCAGTGACCACCGACGGCGAACTCGGCGCCCATGAACCGCTGACAGAGTCGGTGCGGGCGCTGATCGACAGGGTGATCCGCACCAAGGTCGACACGGCAACGCAAGAGGCGGCACTAGCGCATGTGAGCGCCGCTCTGAATCTTCTCGGAGAACGGATCATGCCGGATTCGTTCGGCATGCACGCACTAGCGACCCACGGACCCACGACAGCGGGCAATGTGGTGATCGGCGAGCGCAATGCCATCGCTCCCCCGCTCATCGTCGAGCGCGACGGCATCGGCCAGGTCAGTGCCGACGTCGACCTGGGTGCCGCGTACGAGGGGCCCGTCGGCCACGTGCACGGCGGTGTCTGCTCACTGCTCCTCGACCACGTGCTCGGCGCCACCGCCCACCGGCCAGGACATCCCGCCTACACCGGCACGCTGCAACTGCGTTACCTTCGCCCGACTCTGCTGGGTCGGCTCCGGGTGGAGGCGTGGGTGGAGCACGAGCAAGGACGCAAGACCTATGCGCGTGGTCGCATTCTGCGCGATGGCAACGTCACGGTCGACGCGCAGGGCATTTTCATCCGACCCCGAGACGTCGACGCCGGTTGACGAACAACGGCGGCGACGGTTACGACGACGTGACGTCTGTTGGGGCGAAATAGCTACGCAAAGAGATGATTTCGCCGGAAGTGTTGAACGTCATCGTGTCGATCGGTTGGAGAGACATCCGGGTGTCGCCCACCTTGAAGTTGATGGTGAAGTCGAACGCCGCCTCCTGCCCGACTATCCGTAGTAAGCCCAAATCCGTTTGGCGGTCCATCGCCTCCAAGGCGGAGAAGAATTGGTGAATCTCCCGTCGGCCGGTGCGAACATCGCTACCGACCGGATCCTCCACTGTCGCGTCTTCGGCGAACAGTTCGAGGAGTTCGTCGGCGCTGCCCGTCGCGAGCAATGCGACGTAGCGTCGAATCGTACCGGCCAGTCCGTTGGTGTCGTTAGATGACAACGTCATTCACTCTTCTCTATCGAGATCTGTGGCGAAATCACAGAACGGGCAAGCGCGAGGGGCTGGGCTTCACCTCCGGTGGCTCGCCATGTCAACTCAACGTGATGACGACCTTGTCGGCTGCGCCTGGTGTCGCCACACACTGCAACGCCCC
This sequence comes from Mycolicibacterium arseniciresistens, assembly GCF_030519285.1. NCBI lineage: Bacteria > Bacillati > Actinomycetota > Actinomycetes > Mycobacteriales > Mycobacteriaceae > Mycobacterium > Mycolicibacterium arseniciresistens. The sequence continues at coordinate 62,897 of NZ_JAUMSQ010000001.1, read as the reverse complement.
CTGCAGGTCATCGAGGTCGAATGTGTGGCTGATGATCGCCTGGTACTTCTCCCAGTTGTCGACGATGTCCTTCGTCACCTCGAAGATCTCACTGGGATAGCCCATGGAACCGATGATCGTCAGCTCGTTGCTCATGATGTTCATGAAGTCCATGCTGACGGGCTCTTTGTGGACGGCTACCACTCCGAGCGTGGCCCCGCGCTTCGCCGCGGCCAGGGCTGTCTCGACCGCAGCAGGCACCCCGGCGGCGTCCAGGAACACGTCGGTGCCAGACCTATTGGGCCACATCGACTCGCCTGGGCCATGCAGCTCGATCAGCCGCGCGGTGACGTCATCCTCCCTGGAGTTGATGACGGCGTCAGCACCGACTTTCAACGCCTTCTCCAACCGGGACGGCAGGATGTCGGCCACCACGACGTGTCCGACCCCTCGCGACTTCAACGCAATCGTGATACCCAGGCCGATGGGGCCGGCCCCCAACACCAAAACCTGGTCGCTCTGCCGAGGCGCTACCTGGTTGACCGCATGAAGTGCCACCGCCATGGGTTCGTTGAGCGCCGCGACCTCGTACGGAATGTGGTGGGGTACGACCTCGAGGCTCCGGCCGCGCACGGCGTCCTTGATGAGCAGGAAGTCGGCAAGTGCACCGGCCGAACCACCGTTGCCGATGATGTCGTCCGCCAGGGCCATTGGATTGACCACCACACGATCACCAACGGCTATCCCGCTCACATCCCTGCCGACTTCCACCACCTCACCGGCCGGTTCGTGACCGATCGGCATACACCCGTGCCGCGGAGGCAAACCACCAATGGCGATGTAGAGCGTGTCGGTACCGCAGATCCCGCACGCCCGAATGCGCACCAGGACGTCATTCGATCCCACCGATGGTGTCGGCACCTCTTGTATTTCGGTTGTATCAGGGGCGGTGACAATCGCTGCTCGCACTATCGGGATCCCATTTCGTAGATGTCGTTGACTCGGTCTCGCAAGTCAGTGGCCGTCTAGCTCAAAGAACGCTGTAGCCGCCGTCGACGACCAGCGTGGAACCCGTGCTGTAGCAGGCGTTGCCACTACAGAGGTACAGGATTGGGCTGGCGATCTCTGCCGGGTCGGCGAACCGACCGAGCGGGATGTGGTCGATTTGTTGCTGCTTGATCTCGGGTACGAAGTCCATCGGCGCTGTCATGCGGGTAGCGACGAGGCCCGGGACGATGGCGTTGACGCGGATTCCGTCGGCTGCCCATTTAACGGCGAGGTTTCGAGTCAGGGCGAGCATTCCCGCCTTGCCCGAACCGTATCCCGGTACCACCGGCACGGCCCTCAGCGCCGCCATGGAGCCGAACATGATCACGCTGGCCCCGCCGTGCGCCTTTGACGCCTTCAGCGCACCGTGCAGACGCTCGGTCAGTCGAAACGGCGCCAGCAGATTGACCGCGACCGATGCGGTGAAACCTTCCGCAGTCGACTCGTCGAGACCACCCGGAAAGTTGGCTCCGGCGTTGTTGATGAGTATGTCCAACTCCGTGAACGAATCTGCGAGCGCCTCGATACCGTCGGAGTCGGTCAGCGCCAACTGCCGATACTCCAGTCCGGACAGATCGACGTCGTAGTCCTGCGGTCCCGTTCTGGTGCCGGTGATCGTGACTCGTGCGCCGCTGTCACGAAGAAGCGATGCCGTCGCATGGCCGATGCCACTCGTACCCCCGGTGACCAGGGCGGTCGTATCGGCGAAGTCGAACAGTACGCGGTTGTTCATGACAGTTCTTTGATCTGCTCGCGAAGCCAGGCGGCTTCCCAGAAGTTGGTGCTGGCCTGCAGCAGATGTTCATGCGCGGTGATCAACACCTGTTTGGCCTTTTCGTTGTCGGGTTCGGCTCTGTTCACGATCTCGGCCAGCTGGATGGCCCGCACCGGTTCCCCGGCACGCAGATGCTCGCGCGCCCGATTGAGAATTGGCTCTGCGCCGGCAAGTTCGAGCAGATCCGCCTCCATCCCGTCCGGGCCTTCGGCGTAGAGCTCGGCGGTGGAGCGGTGGTGGAACCAGCCCGCGTAGTTCTCCCAGATTGCGCGGACGTCCCACCGGACCGTCCCGTAGCCCTGGCCGACCTCCAGTTCGGGCGGCAGCACCACCTCACGCATCAGCGTATGAACATCTTGGCCGGCGTTCATCCCTTCGACCGTCTGGTCGTGAATTGACATCACGGCGTCGCGCAGTCGGGTCAGCTCCCATTCGATCCGGTCCTTTCCGACGATCGGGCCGAAGTGTCCGGTGAGCAACGTCTCGGCGCCCAGCGCGCGCACCCGGTCGATCGACTCCACCACCGTCAGCGCATCCCGGTAGCGGTCGCCGCGCACGGTGACCAGATTCGGGATATGCCCGAAAAGACATCCGAACACATTGCCGGACAGACAGATACCCTCGTCGGGCAGCCACACGACCAGGCTGTCGAAGGTCTCGCCGCCGGGCGTGGCGTACAACTCCAAACGGCGGCCGCCCAGTTCGATGACGTGCTGGTCCTCGACGACGACTGTCGGGGTCGGGACGCTCTGCGGTGGCGGCGGGCCGAATCGTTGTGTCGTTCTCGTGATCGTGTCCATCACCTTGTCGATCCAGGCGAAGGCGGAGTTCTTGGCCCGGAACGCCGCCAGCAGTTCATTGTCGCGCTGCCATGTCTTCCAGTTCGCTTGGGCCACGATCTGAGTGTCGGGGTCGGCGACGCAACCGATACCGCCGACATGGTCGACGTGGCCCTGCGTGAGGATGACGTAGCGGATCGGCGCGGTGTCTACGGCGTCATAGTTCGCGCGGTGCACCGGACCTTCGAAGCCCATCCCCGTGTTCAGGACGATCCGGCCCTCGCTGGTCGTCAGCATGTACGAGTTCGACAGACCGGGAGACAACCAGATGCCGGGGCTCACCTCCTCCGCCGGCGCACCGGCACCGACGATGTCATCGCCTCCTGGGCGGCTCAGGTAGGCAGGTTCGTAGACGGTCATACTTCCTCCTTCACGTGGAAGCGGTCGAAGTAGAAGCCGAATCGCGATCGGACTTCCTCCGGGGACCGACCGAAGTGGCCCTTGAGGTCATACTGCAGCCGGCCGTGCTTACCGCGCGGGTTGTCGTCGAGGTAGCCGCGGAATGCGGCCAGTGCCTCCGCAGTCAACTCGGTGCCGTTGTAGGCGTACAACGTCTCCAGAATCGACATCTCGTTCCCGTTGAGTTGGTGGAAGGGTATGTCCATACTGCGGTCGGGCGCCACGAGTTCCCGGTCCCGCACACACGCGCGCAGTAGCCGCTCGACCCGGTCAATCCAGTAATCAACGAGTCCTTCGGGGTCGATTTCCCTGCGGCGGAGTCGATCTCCGTACGCCAGCATGGTGACCGCGGATTGGATGACCGCTACCGGATCCCGGTGGGTGAAAGCGACGGTGGCGTCGGGGAAGGTTCGCGTCAGCGGCCCGAGTTGCTCACAGTGCTGTGGCGACTTGAGCACCCACTGGCGCGGTCCCCGCAAGAACGTCAGCGCCTTGAGCGTCGTGCGCAGATAGGCGTAATGCTCATCCTGGTTCAACCCGAGGTAATAGTCACGCCATTGCGGCACCCGGCCATGCCACTCCAGCACATAGCTCGCGAAGTCGAGGTCCAGGACCTCGACCTCTTCCTCGATCGCCTGGGGGAAGCGGTCGTGCATGGCCTGTATCAGCGGCGTCATCGACTTTGACGCTTCGTGCTCGGCGGCACATCGTACGAACCGAGGATCGACGCCGTTGACGTCCGGGCCCTCGCCGTGCAGCGGGAACGGCTCCTGACTTTCCCAGTACGGCAGGGCCCGCCGCCGGGTATCGGATGCGATCAAGTTGACCAGATGCGTTGTGCCAGAACGTGGCAGACCGACAACGATGATCGGCTTATCTATCTCGATGTCGTGGATCTCGGGGTGGCGACGGAGCAGGTCGGTCAGCAGCAACCGCTGCGACAGCAGGCGAACGATGCGATTGCGCAGGATCAGACGGTTGAGGTTCGTGTTGCCACTGTCGGCTTCTACCGCTCCGGCGTATGCGTCGAGCCGTGGTCGAAAGTCTGCGGTCCCGAAGTCGTCCAGCCCCGTTTTCTCGACTGCTTGACCGATCAACCCGGCTGGATCCAAGTCGACCGACAGGCGCTCGAGTTGATCGAGGACATCTCGTTGTGTCGCTGTGAGCACCGGGTCCGTCAAGTCCTCGATGGCTAGTGCACCGTCCGGCATGAAGGCCCTTCCCGACACTTGTTATGACGAATATTCGTTGTATGATCCGAATATATGAACGCCAAGTTAGATCGATCCAGGACGCCCGGTCAAGACCCGTCGCCGCCGACCCGGCGTGTCGTCGCTGTGGTCGAATTGCTGGCAACGGCCGAGGCGACACCGTTGACGTTGGCCGAAATATGCCGTGAACTGCGAATCAGTCGATCCACCGGGCACGCCATCCTGACCACACTGTGCTCGTGCGACTGGGTGCTACGTGACCCGGTGAGTGGGAGATACGCGTTGGGTGCCGGCCTCTCGGCGATGTATCGACATGCGACGACGACGTCACGGTTGCTGCGCGAGCCGCTGCAAGAGCTGTGTTCAGCGATCGGCGTATCGGCATGTATCTCCGAGCTCAGCAACGGCGCCATTTCCGTGATCGCGTCTGCCTCACCGAACACCACCCGCCCGCCGGTGCAGGCTGGGGTGACACTGCCCTTCGTTGCCCCGTTTGGACGCGAGTTCGTAGCGTGGGCGGCGCCGGCGGACCGCGAGCGCTGGCTGGACGCCGCGGGCCCCGTCAACGACGTTTACCGGGCGCGAATGCCCAAGATTCTCAACGAGATCCACGAGCGCGGCTACGGCATCGAGCGGCTCAGCGACCCGCTCCTCAAGGTGTTCGGGGCACTGCTGGCCGTTGAAGACGGCAGCGCGCCGGACCCCGTGGCGGTGCGCCTGGCGGGCGCGGTCGCCGATCTGACGATCGTGGACTTCCTGCCCGGCGAGTTGGCCGAGATCGAGGAGTATCCACTCGCGACGATCTCGGCGCCGATCTTCGATGGTCAGGGCAACGTCATGATGACGGTCTCCGCGCAGCCATACACGAAACTCACCCAACAGGAAGTACGCAGCATCGGTGCGAGACTCGTCGAGTTCGCCGGGCATGCCAGTTCCCTGCTCGCACCGCGGGTCCCGCCTGCTGCCACTCAGTACCTCGATGGGAAGCGCTGAAATGGTGATGCCAGTTCTCAGATTCAACTTCGCAAACCCCAACGGCGAGGCTTCAACGCAGCGTGAAATGGTCCTGGCTGCAATCGAGATGGCAACGTGGGGTGACACGCGGGGCTTGGCCGCAGTGAGCGTCGACGAGCACCACTTGACCAGTCACGGATGGAGTTCCAACCCGGTCATGACGGCCGCGTTGTTCCTACACAACACGAGCAACATGATCGTGAGCATCGACTGCGCTCTCGGTCCGCTATGGGATCCGCTGCGCCTGGCCGAGGACATTCGTTTCGTCGACTCGATGAGCGCCGGAAGACTGCTCACCACGGTGGGTTTGGGATATCGACCGGTGGAGTATCAAGGATTCGGCGTCGATTTTGACCGCCGGGCGGCCCTGATGGACTGCCTGCTCGAGCGGATGCTTGCGGCGTGGTCTGCGGAGACCTTCGTCGACGGTCGGCCGGGCTCCCGTATCGGCGCCGGCACGTGGTCGCAGCCGCATCCGCCCCTCTATGTGGGCGGCGGCGTACGCGCTACTGCGCGACGCGCTGTGCGGTTCAGTCTGGGGCTGAGTCTGCCGGCACATCTGCCCGAACTGGGGCAGTACTACCTCGATCTGTGCCAGCGGCAGGGTGTCGAGCCGAATCTGATCATGCCCACAGCGGTCAACCGGGGAATGATCTTCCTGCACGAGGAGCCAGAGAAGGCGTGGGCTGAGTTCGGTGAGCACATCCTCTGGGAGGCAGTGACTTATGGCGGATGGGTCGATGGTGCACCGCTGTCGTCAATGCACCTTCCCGGCGTACTGACGCTCGACGAGGTGAGGGCCTCCGGCCGGTACCGATTCCTCACGCCCGATGAACTTGTCGCCGAAGCGAGGGACTGCCCAGATTACGGCCCGATGGTGTTTCATCCTCTGGTCGGCGGTATGCCGATCGACGAGGCCTGGAAGTCGGTGCAGCTGTTCATCGACGTGGTGATGCCGCAGCTCCGATAGACAGGCGTGACGACTGAGGTCTCCCCACACACTGGTTCTCTTGGGTCGCCCCTTACCTCGGGGCAAGCCTTGCCTATCCAACTGGTCTGAGAACTGTGGCTCGCAAAGGGATATCGGGCGGCACTGCAGCCTTCTTACGATCTCCAGCAACGGCTCACCTGCAGAGCCACGAAAAGGAGAATCCCATGACTTCCACCATCGTGACTCGAATCGGTCTCGGCGTTGCCGCAGCCGCGTTCATGACGGGCATCGCGCTCGGGGCAAGCCCCCTTGCCAGCGCACTGCCCGAGGGCACCATCAAGTCCGAATGCAAGTCCGCGGGAGGCACGTACGAGACGGGCGTCGGACCGGACGGCAACAGGTACTCGGATTGCACCTATACAGACGTCGGCGGTGGGCTGCACGTCGACCATTACAAGAACGGTAAGTACACGGCCACGTCCGATTAGGGCAAGCCGGCCACGGCCGAGGGGTCGTAGCCCGGCACGGACGAGGTGTAACCGGGTGACTGCTGGTAGCCCGGTGTCTGCGGGCCATACGCCGGCGTCTGCGCGACGTACCCCGGCGGCATGTGGTCGGTGCCCTGCGGCGGCGACGCGTAGACGGGCGCCTGCATGGCAGATCCCGGCAGCTGTCCATACCCTGTCGGCGGCCCGAAGCCGGGTACCGATTGGGTCATACCAGCCAGCAGTTTGGACGCCGCGAAAGTCGCGGCCTGCGTGGTGTACGCGGGGACGTAGCCGTCGGTGTGCCCGCTCCATGCGTTGCCTTGGCCTGCGTGACAGATCGGGTCGGCTGGGTTGCAGAGGTCGATCGCCTTGCCGGTGAACATGGCGGACTGGGATGGCAGCTTGGTACCGGAGCGGTTCGCGACGTTTCCGAAGGTGGCGATCGCCGCGATGTTTCCCGCCAGCGACGACGGCATCGACTCGCCCCATGCGATGCCGACGATGGGATTACCTGCGACGATGTTGACGACGTTCGCGCCCTGCGAGTACCCGCCCAACACGATCTTGGTGTCGGGGCACGTGGCCGCCATGGATTTGATGTGCTTGATCGTGTCCTTGGCGCCGTCGCCACTGCCCAGCTGCAGCTTGCCCGCGTCATAATCCACCGCGTAGGTCGCGATGTTCATGCCGACGGCCTGCTCGCGCAGTGAGTCGACGAAGGCAGCGCCGACGACGCCGATGCCTTCGGGCTCGTCCGTGCCCCTGGCGAACACGACCTCGGCGTCGGCACAGTCGGCGGCGGACGCAACCGGTACTGCGCTCGGAATCCACGCCTGAACGGCGGCGATGACCAGCGCAACCGCGCCACGGCCGGCCCAGCGGCCCACCAATCGCGCATTCGTCGCCCGCGAGCTACGCCCGCAACGAGGTGGCATGGCGCGAATCTACCCTTGGCCGGCAGATACGCACTAGTCGTGCGCGACAGAAGGTTCTCAGCGAATGTGCATGCGGCCCGTCGCGGTGAACACCGACACAAAACCAGGCCAGGGCTTTGGCCCTGGCCTGGTTCCTTGTGGAGCTGCCGGGAATCGAACCCGGGTCCTACGGCACTTCCTCGAGGCTTCTCCGTGCGCAGTTCGCTATGCCTCTACTCGGATCTCCTGATCACGCGAACAAGTCAGGATGACGATCCCAGTCGCTGTTTGATGTCCCCATGGGTTCCGCGACCGAACCCATGGGTGGGTCCCTCTAGCTGATGCCAGGGTCCGGGCCGAGGGCGCTCCCGGTCTGACAGACACACCGTCGCTTAGGCAGCGAGGGCGTAGTCGCGCTGATTGGTATCGGCGCTTAATTGGTTGCAACGACGCTTACGGTGGTCAATTGCCTGCACCGGCACGCTTCCCTTGATTCGATGCGCGAAGTCGAAACCGTTCAGCCCCTCGCACACCCGCCGAAGTTCGGCAGGAAAATCAATGGTACGCCCACATCAACGAGCGATTCCAGTCGATTGTTCCGTGTCGCGGCACGCACCCTCGGCAGGGCGCGAGCGTGCGCCGATGCCGGCGATCTACGGCGTGTCGGCCGACAGACCCGCGCGCTCGCGGGATGTGGTGGAGGAAACGAGCTCGGCGGCGATCTCGTCGATCAGCATCGCCCGGCCGAACAGATGGCCCTGCGCCATCCGGCAACCCGCCCGGAACACCACGTCGGACTGTCCCTGCGATTCGATTCCCTCGGCGATCACCTGCAGACCCAGCGCGTCGGCCAGGCCGACCACCGAGCGGTACACCGCCAGGTTGCCGTCGTGCTCGGCGCCGACGGCGAGGCTGCGGTCCAACTTGAGGATCTGCACGGGCAGGGCGTGCAGGTACGTCAGCGAATTGAACCCCGCGCCGAAGTCGTCGAGGGCCACCCGCACTCCACCGGCACTCAACCGCCTGATCGCGGCGGCGCCGTCCGCGAGGTCCACGATCGGCACCGTCTCGGTGACCTCGAGCACCAGCCGCCTCGGTGCCACACCGTGGCGGCCCAGTGTCCGGTTCACCAGCTGCTCGAAGGCCCGGTTACCCAGTCGGGCCGCGCCGATGTTGACGTGGATGTCGAGGTCCAGCCCGGCGGCCTGCACCTGCCTGCAGGCCAGGTCGAGCACGAGAGCGTCGAGGGCGGCGCCCAGCCCGGCACCCTCGGCCGCCGCGACGAATGTCTCCGGCGGGATCTGCATGCCGTTCGGCGCTGCCCATCGGGCGAGTGCCTCGACGGCGACGAATCTGCCGTGCGGGAGGTCGACGACGGGCTGATAGGCGAGGCTGAAGCCCTCCGGCGAGTCGCCGTTCGCCCGCCGCAGCGCGGTCGGGAAGTCGACCGACACTCCCGACGACGGCTGGTAGACCACGGCGGTGTCCTTGCCGAGCCGCTTACCCGCATACATCGAGATGTCCGCCTGACGCAGCAGGTCATCGGAGGTCGGACGCGGTTCGTCGGCTCCGGGCCGGACCAGACCCATGCTGGCGCGCACCCGGACCGACGAACCGTGCACGGCGAACGGATCACGCAGCGCGACCCGAAGCCGGTCGGCGACCACCTCGGGCGCCTCGTGCTCGTCGTCGATCAGGATCGCGAACTCGTCGCCGCCGATGCGGGCCAGCGTGTCGGTGGCGCCGACGCACCCCCGGAGACGATCCCCCACGGCCCGCAGCAGCTCGTCCCCCGCCGCATGGCCGAACCGGTCGTTGACCTCCTTGAAGTCGTCGAGGTCGACGAAGATCAGCACGAAGCCGCCGTCGGTCAACGCTGTGTCGAGCCGCTGGGCGAACAGCACCCGGTTGGGTAGGCCGGTCAGCGGGTCGTGATAGACCTGGTGAGCGAGTCGGCGCTGCGCCTCGTACAGGCGAGCGGTCAGCTGCCGTTGCGCGCGCATCGTCGCGACCTGTCGTGCGGTGACCAGCAGGACGATCACCACGCCGAGGACCACCACCGCGGTGCTCAGCGTGCGTCCGATCAACACGTGGTAGGCGGCAAGGACGACGATGCCGAGGAAACCGAGGTAGGGCACGACGGACCGGACCCAGTCCATCGCGTCCTGCGTACGGGCGCTCGACGGCTGTGGCCGGAGGTCGAGCACGGCGAACATGATGCTCAGCGGCCCGAGGATGGCGCCGATGCCGCCCCAGAGGTCCCAGTTGTCCGCGCCGGCGGAACGGAAATAGGCGACCAGCCTGTCCGACGCCGCGATCATGACGACCCCGCCGGCGAGCAGGAGATAGTTCGCGCGGAAGGGACGGTTGCGTTGGAAGGCCATCGCCATGAGGACGGCCAGCACGACCACGACGAGCTCCAGCGCGGAGTACGCGATCACGACGGCGGCGGTCTGGGACCGAGGGGCCGCGGCGCCGGTCAACGCGCCGCTGCCGGCGATCACCACGAGGAACGCGAAGGACACTGCGGCGACCAGCCCGTCGAGCGCGGCGATGACGGGCGGATTGCCCGCCCGGCCGTCCCTGGCGCTGCGAAGTCCGCCGGCGCGGGCCAGCAGGATCATCGCTGCCAGGGACAGCACGGGCGGAAGGAAGTAGGCGACCACCGCAGCCGCCGGCGCAGCCTCACCGCGCTCGTCCGCGCCACTGAATTGCCAGATCAGCTCGCCGACGAGCCAGCTGACCATGGCAGCGATGACCAGCAGCCGCCACCACCGCGCGACGCCGTCGACCCGGCGGGCGACCGTCACCGCACAGACCATCGCACCCGCGCCGACCACCGATTGGAGGGCGACGCCGACCCAGCGGGCGGCCTGGTCGCCGTAGGGAGCGAGCGCGTTCACAGACGCCAGCACCGCAACGCCGGCGAACAGCGACAGGCGAAGATGGTTGGCGCTGACCGCGACCGCCCCCTCCCCTCGCACAGGTCGTGAAACCTATCTCGCCCCATGATGGCCTACCGGGCGTTACGGCGTTCCACAACGCAGCTACCGGAAAGGCGACCGCAGGATTTCTCAGCCGCCGGCGATCATCGCGACCGCGGCCAGCGCCGCCACCATGCCGACCACCTGCCAGCGGGTGACGCGTTCCCGCAGCACCACGATGGCCAGCACCATCGTCGCCGCCGGATACAGCGACATCAGCACCCCGGCCAGTGACAGCAGCGAGGCCTGCAACGCCAGCAGCATCGCCACGTTGGCCCCGGTGTCGAGCACACCCGCCAGCAACGCCAGCCGCAGCGGAGTGCCCGTCGGGGCCCGCAGGTTCCTGCTCACCACCGCGATCACCAGCACCAGCACCGTCGCGGTGACCCGCGCGAACACCAATGGCCACAGTCCCGCTTCGGCGGGCGCCTGGTCGATCAGGACGAAGTTCAGGCCGAACGCGACGCCGGAGCCGAGCGTCAGCCACGCGACCTTCGGGGTGAACGGCAGCGCCGCCGCGTCGGGGGAAGCCGACTGCCTGCTCACCAGCACCACGGCCACCAGTGCGAGCGCGACACCCGCGGTCGCGACGGCACCGGGCCGCTCCCCCAGCGCCAGGCCGACACCGACCGGCACACCCGCGACGATGACCGCCGTCAGCGGGGAGACCACCGAGATGGGACCCGACCCGAGCGCGGCGTAGAACCACCACACCCCGAATGCCTGCGACACCCCGCAGAGCGCGCCCCAGACCACCGCGCCGCGGGAGATGTCACCGCCCACCACGAGTGCGAGCACCGCCAGCAGCACCATCGCGACGGGATAGGACACCAGGACCACCCGCAGCGCCGCGACCTTGCGCGAGGCGATGCCGCCGACGAAGTCGCTGACCCCGTAGGCCAGACCCGATGCCAGTGCGAAAGACGGACCCTCGAGCGGCCCGGTCAGGACATGCCCTTGGCCCGCCGGCCCAGTTCGCGCACGACCTCGCGGGCGGCGTCGCGCTTGGCGATGTCCTGCCGCTTGTCGTGCGCCTGCTTGCCGCGTGCCAGCGCCAACTCCACCTTGACCTTGCCGTCGGTGAAGTACAGCGACAGCGGCACCAGCGTGAGGTTGCCGTCACGGATCTTGCCGATCAAGGTGTCGATCTGGCTGCGGTGCAACAGCAGCTTGCGGTTGCGCCGCGGCGTGTGGTTGGTCCAGCTGCCGTGGTGATACTCCGGGATGTGCAGATTGCGCAGCCAGATCTCGCCGTCGTCCACGGTGGCGAACGCGTCGGCCAGAGATGCCGTGCCGTCGCGCAGGCTCTTGACCTCGGTGCCCATCAGGGCGACGCCGGCCTCGTAGGTCTCCAGGATCGAGTAGTTGTGCCGCGCACGCCGATTCGTGGCGACCACCTTGTTGTTGCTCTTCGCGGCCAGGTCGGCCTTCTTCGCCATCGCTACCTCCGCACGTACAGGCGCAGCGTGATGTAGGCGGTGATGCCCGACATGGTCAGACCGAGGCCGAGCATCCACGGCGCGCAGTAGTAGACGACGTCCTTGAAGTCGACCTTCGCGATGAGATTCGCCTGATAGAACTGGTCGAGCGCGTCCTCGAGGAACAGCGCGCGCACCAGGATGAGCCCGACGATCGCGAGCACCACGCCGATGAACGCGGCGAGCATGGCCTCCACGAGGAAGGGCAGCTGCGTGTACCAGCGGGTGGCGCCGACCAGTCGCATGATGCCGATCTCGGTGCGCCGCGTATAGGCGGCGACCTGAACCATGTTCGCGATCAACAGCACCGCGCCGACGGCCTGCACCAGCGCGATCGCGAACGCGGCGTTGCTGATGCCGTCGAGGACGGCGAAGAGCCGGTCGATCAGATCCTTCTGGTTGAGCACGTTGAGCACGCCGGCCTGGCCCACCATGGACTCGTCGAAGCCCTGATGCTCCTCCGGGTTGGTCAGCTTGACGACGAACGACGCGGGGAACGCGTCCCGCCCGGCGACCTCCTTGTACTGCGGGAACTTCTTGATCGCGTCGTCGTAGGCCTGGTCGCGGTTGAGGAAGCGCACCGACGCGACGTCGTCGCGCTCCTCGATCTTCGCCCGCAGCGCCCGGCACGGGTCGGCGTCGCAACTGGGATCACCCGCCGACACCTCCGGCGTCAGGAAGACCTGGCTCTCCACCCGGTCGAGGTAGATCTCCCGGGACTGGTCGGCCAGCCGGATCACCAGCAGGCCGCCGCCGAACAGGCCGATCGAGATCGCCGTGGTGAGGATCATCGCCACCGTCATGGTGACGTTGCGACGAAGGCCGGTGAGGACCTCGTTGATGAGGAAGCCGAAGCGCACTTAGCGGTCCATTCCGTAGACGCCGCGCTGTTCGTCGCGAATCAGGCGGCCGAGTTCGAGTTCGATGACGCGCTGGCGCATCGAGTCGACGATGTGGTGGTCGTGGGTGGCCATCAGCACCGTCGTGCCCGTGCGGTTGATCCGCTCGAGCAGGTCCATGATGTCCTTGCTGGTGTCCGGGTCGAGGTTTCCGGTGGGCTCGTCGGCGAGCAGCACCAGCGGCCGGTTCACGAACGCGCGGGCGATCGCCACCCGCTGCTGCTCACCACCGGAGAGTTCGTTGGGAAGCCGGTTCGCCTTGCCCGACAACCCGACCATCTCGAGCACATCGGGCACGACACGGTTGATGACGTCGCCCCGCTTGCCGATGACCTCGAGCGCGAATGCGACGTTCTCGAACACCGTCTTCTGCTGCAGCAGCCGGAAGTCCTGGAAGACGCAGCCGAGCACCTGCCGCAGCCCGGGGATGTGGCGACCGGGCAGCTTGTTCACATGGAACTTCGACACCCGGATGTCGCCGGTCGACGGTGACTCCTCGGCGAGCAGCAGCCGCATGAACGTCGACTTGCCCGAACCCGATGGCCCGATCAGGAAGACGAACTCACCCTTGTCGATCTTGAGAGAGACATTGTCCAGCGCCGGACGGGCCGAGGACTTGTACTGCTTGCTCACACGGTCGAGGGTGATCATCACGGCACGCCAGTGTAGCGGTGCGGCAGACCCGGCCGGGCTACCGCGGCGGCGCGGGCGTCGTCGGCACCGGTCCCGGCCCGTCCAACGGTGCGGTCACCGTCGGCGTGAGGGGCGGGAACGACTGCACCGTCTGCGTCTGCGGCGGCAGCGGGCCCGGGCCGTCGGGGTCGACGACCGTGGTCTGCGGCGTCGTGGAGCTCGGCGAGGTGGGCGTCGTGGTGGTGGCGCTCGGATCGGTGGTCGTCGTCTCGGTGGGCGTCGTCGGCGTGGTGGTGGTCGTGGTGGTGGTGCGGCGCGGGGTGGTCGGCTCCTGCACCTGGGTGCGCGGCACCCAGGTGTACTCCGGATCGGGGACGAAGCCCGGGGGCACGACGGCGGCGGGAGGTGGCGCCGGCTCCGGCTCGAAGCTCTGCTGCACCCAGGTCAGCGCGAAGAACGCCAGCAGCAACGCCGCTGTCGAGGTGCGCACCCGGCCGCCGAAGAGGTATCCCGGCCAGCCCTGACCGACCTTCCGCGCGGCCGCGCGGGGACGCAGCACCGCGCGGAAGAATTCGGCCGGCTTCACTTCTTCTGCTCCGCGGGGCCCTGGCTCTCTTCGGCACCACCTGCCGTGGCGGGGTGCACGATCGCGCCGACGGTCGGGGTCGCGCCGCCGTCACCCGGAGTCACGACACCCGCGCGTCGTAGCGCGGCGATCACCAGGACCCGGAGCCGCCTGCCGACCTCGAACTGCTTGCCCGGCAGTGTGCGGGCCACCATCCGCAGGTTCACCGTGTCGAGTTCGATGCTCTCCACGCCCATCAGCTGCGGTGCGTCGAGCACCAACTGGCGCAGACCCTCGTCCTCCATCGCCTTCTGCGCCACCTCGTGCAGTAGGTCGTTGACCTTGTTCAGATCGGCCGCCGCAGGCACCGGCACGTCGATCACCGCGCGTGCCCAGTCCTTGGACAGGTTCACCGTCTTGACGATCTGACCGTTGGGGATGGTGAGCATCTCGCCCTCGGCGGACCGCATCTTGGTGACGCGCAGCGTGACGTCCTCGACGGTGCCCTCGGCGGGCATCGCGATACCGGCGACCGTCAGGGCGACGAGGTCACCGAAGCCGTACTGCTTCTCGGTGATGATGAAGAAGCCGGCCAGCAGATCCTGGACTATCCGCTGGGCGCCGAAACCCAGCGCGGCGCCGAGCACCGCCGCGGGGGCGACCAGGGACCCGACCGGGATCGCCAGCGCATCGGTGATCTCGACAGCGACCACCACGAACAGGATCGCGATGGAAACCCACGAGATCACCGAGGCGACGGCCTGGCGGTGTTTGGCGCTCTCCGAGCGCACCAGCTGGTCGCTCTCCTGATACTCGGCGTCGATGCGGCGGCTGATGCGCTGAGCGACCCAGTTGATGAAGCGCGCGGCCAGCAGTCCTGCTATCAGCAGCAGCGCGATGTGGATGCCGTTGGTGAGGATCCACCGACCGATATCGCCCTGCCAGAAGCCGGACCAGCGTTCTGACGTCGATACTGCGAGTAGCGAGTTAATCGTCATCTTTCCTGTTGCGCCAGCGGATTCCCGCCTCCAGGAACCCGTCGATGTCGCCGTCGAGCACGGTGGCCGGATTGCCGACCTCGAAGTCGGTGCGCAGATCCTTCACCATCTGGTACGGGTGCAGCACGTAGGAGCGCATCTGGTTGCCCCACGAACTTCCGCCGTCGCCCTTCAGCGCGTCCATCTCAGCACGTTCTTCGCGGCGTTTGCGTTCCAGCAGTTTCGCCTGGAGCACGCGCATCGCCGAAATCTTGTTCTGCAGCTGCGATTTCTCATTCTGGCAGGTGACGACGATTCCGGTCGGGATGTGGGTGAGCCGGACGGCCGAGTCCGTCGTGTTCACCGACTGCCCGCCGGGACCGCTGGAGCGGTAGACGTCGACGCGCACGTCGCCTTCGGGGATGTCGATGTGGTCGGTGGTCTCGGTGACGGGCAGCACCTCGACCTCGGCGAAGGACGTCTGACGGCGGCCCTGGTTGTCGAACGGGCTGATCCGCACCAGCCGGTGGGTGCCCTGTTCGACCGACAGCGTCCCGTACGCGAACGGCGCGTGCACGGCGAAGGTGGCGCTCTTGATGCCGGCCTCCTCGGCGTAGGAGGTGTCGAACACCTCGACGCCGTAGGAGTGCTGTTCGGCCCAGCGGATGTACATCCGCATCAGCATCTCGGCCCAGTCGGCGGCGTCGACGCCGCCCGCGCCGGACCTGATGGTCACCAGGGCCTCACGTTCGTCGTACTCGCCGGACAGCAGCGTGCGGACCTCCATCGCCGCGATGTCCTCGCGCAGCTTGGCGCGCTCGACATCGGCTTCGACCGCGGCCTCCGAACCGCTCGCCCCTTCTTCCTCGGAAGCGAGTTCGTAGAGGATCGGCAGGTCGTCGAGGCGCTGGCGGAGTTCCTCGACCCGGCGCAGTTCGTTCTGGGCGTGCGACAGCTCGCTGGTCACATGCTGGGCATGGGCCTGGTCGTCCCACAGGGTCGGGTCCGACGCCTCGTTCTCGAGCTTGTCGATCCGGGCACGCAGACCGTCGATGTCGAGCACCCGCTCCACCGTGGTCAGCGTGGTGTCGAGGGCGGCGAGGTCGGCTTGACGGTCGGGATCCACGAAAGTCGAGGGTACCGGTCAGCGGGCGGATTCCCGCCTGCCGCCCGCCGGGGACCGCCCCGCCGCCCGCCGCACCGGTTCTCCGCGACTTCCCGCGACGCGGCGGGTCACCCGGCTAGCATCGATGGCGGTTACCAGCCCGGCCGCGCCGTGACAGCCCCTCGCGGGTGACCGGGCAAGCGACAGAAGGCTGCCCATGCAGAAGCGCCCCTATCACGTGGCGATCGTCGGCTCCGGTCCATCCGGTTACTTCGCCGCCGCGTCACTGCTCAAAGCCGCTGATCTCGACGACGCCCCCGATGTGCGGGTCGACATGCTCGAGATGCTCCCGACACCGTGGGGACTGGTGCGGTCCGGCGTCGCGCCGGATCACCCGAAGATCAAGTCGATCAGCGCCCAGTTCGACAAGACCTCCGGCGATCCGCGGTTCCGGTTCTTCGGCAACATCGCCGTCGGTGAGCACGTGCAGGCCGACGAGCTGACCGAGCGCTACGACGCCGTGGTCTACGCCGTCGGCGCCCAGTCCGACCGGTCGCTCGGCATTCCCGGTGAGGACATCCCGGGAAGCGTCGCCGCGGTGGACTTCGTCGGCTGGTACAACGCCCACCCGTACTTCGAGCAGATGGGCCCGGACCTGTCGACGGGACGCGCGATCGTCGTGGGCAACGGCAACGTCGCCCTCGACGTGGCCCGCATCCTGGTCACCGACCCCGACGTGCTCGCCAACACCGACATCGCCGACCACGCGCTGGAGTCGCTGCACGCCCGCGGTGTCGAGGAGGTCGTCGTCATCGGCAGGCGCGGGCCGCTGCAGGCCACGTTCACCACGCTGGAACTGCGCGAGCTCGGTGCGCTCGAGGGTCTCGGCGACGTCGACGTGATCGTCGACCCGGCCGATTTCGCCGGCATCACCGACGAGGACCTCGAAGCCGCGGGCAAGACCGTCAAACAGAACATCAAGGTGTTGCGCGGCTACGCCGACCGCGAGCCTGCCGGCGCCAAGCGTCGCATCGTGTTCCGGTTCGGCACCTCCCCGATCGAGATCAAGGGCGACGAGCACGTCGAGTCGATCGTGCTCGGACGCAACGAGCTGGTCGAGGAGAACGGCCGCATCGTGGCCAGGGACACCGGTGAACGCGAGGAACTGCCCGCCCAGCTGGTGGTGCGGGCGGTGGGTTACCGCGGGGTGGCCACCCCGGGCCTGCCGTTCGACGAGAAGACCGGCACCATCCCGCACACCGACGGCCGCGTCGACGGCAGGCGCAACGAGTACGTCGTCGGCTGGATCAAGCGGGGGCCGTCGGGCGTCATCGGCAGCAACAAGAAGGACTCACAGGCGACCGTCGACACGCTGCTCGCCGACCTGTCCGGTGCGCAGCTCGCCGACTTCGACGCCGACCACTCCGAGGAGCTGGTCGAGTGGCTGCTGTCGCGGCAGCCGAAGCTGGTCACCGACGACCACTGGCGACTGATCGACGAACACGAGCGCACGACGGGCGAGTCGGCGGGCCGGCCGCGCAGGAAGCTCACCAGCGTGGCCGATCTGTTGCGCATCGGCCACGGCTGAGCGTTCAGGAGTAGGTCTGCGGCGGGGGCGGTGGCGGCGCCTCGTCCGACCCGAAGCCCCACTTGTCCGGGTTCTTCGTCGAGTACACCACCGGGATGAGTTGACCCATCGTCGGCCACTGCTCCACATCGACCGCCATCCGCTGGTAGACGACGTGCTCGTTGACCGTGGGCCCGTTGATCACGCCGGTGATCGTGACGAACTGCTCGCCCGTCGCGTCCGGGCGCGGGCTGACGCCCGTCACCAGCAGCGTGCCCTGAGCCAGTTCACCCTTCATCCCGCGCCGCCGCATGATCATCGGCCCGATCAACAACGCGAGCGCACCGACCATGAGCAACAGGATTCCGAATTCCCACACCCGGCCATGGTAGGACTGCTGCCATGACCGCGGCTCCTCCTGACGATCTGACGCTGGCTCTGCGGCTCGCCGACCAGGCCGACGCGGTGACCGTGGAGCGCTTCGGCGCGATGGACCTGCACGTCGACACCAAACCCGACCTGACCCCGGTGACCGACGCCGACCGCTCCGTGGAGGCGGCGCTGCGCGACACGCTGTCCGCCCAGCGGGCGGGCGACGCGGTGCTGGGCGAGGAGTTCGGCGGTTCGGCGGTCTTCACCGGACGGCAGTGGGTGATCGACCCCATCGACGGCACCAAGAACTTCGTCCGCGGCGTACCGGTGTGGGCCACGCTGATCTCCCTGTTGCACGACGGTGTGCCCGTCGTCGGCGTGGTGAGCGCACCGGCGCTGCAGCGCCGGTGGTGGGCGGCGGCGGGCGCGGGCGCCCACCTGTCGGTGGCGGGCGGACCGGCGCGCCGGTTGTCGGTGTCGTCGGTCGGTGACGTGGCGGCCGCCAGCCTGTCGTTCTCCAGCCTGTCCGGCTGGGCCGATCTCGGTCTGCGCGACCGGTTCATCGGCCTGACCGACGCTGTGTGGCGGGTGCGCGGCTACGGCGACTTCTTCTCGTACTGCCTGCTCGCCGAGGGCGCCGTCGACATCGCGGCCGAACCCGAGGTCTCGCTGTGGGACCTGGCCGCGCTCGACATCCTCGTGCGTGAGGCGGGCGGAGCGTTCACCGGTCTCGACGGCACCGCGGGACCACACGCGGGAAGCGCCGTGGCCACCAACGGCCTGCTGCACGGCGCGGTGCTGGCGGCACTGCGCGACTGACGGTCGCCGAGTGTGAAACCTCGGCGACTTTCGGGCCGGATTCTCGCCGTGGATTCACACTCGGCGTTCGTCGGCCAGGCCTCGGGCCATCAGGCGGGCGGTGTAGCGCACGGTCTCGTCCCAGGTGAACCGGTGCAGTTCGTGCCGGACGGTGGTGAACTGGTTGGCCAGCCCGGTGATCGTCGACCACAGCGCCGCCAGGGACAGATCGGGGTCGAGTGCGCCTGCGGCCTCGACGACGTCACGCAGCGCCGCCCACACGTCGCCGGCCGCGGTCAGGAGTTCCTCGTCGACGGGTGATTCTTCGCGGGTCAGCGAGAGGATGTCCAGGTCGCGACCGAACTCGACGTACATGTCGCGGTAACGCGACGCGACGGCGACGAAGGTCGTCTCGAAGTCGTTCGTCGCGTCGAGCTCCGCGCGGACGTCGGAGAGGAAACCGGTCAACCGGTGCGTGTACATCGCCGAGTACAGCGACTCCTTGGTGGGGAAGTACGTGTAGACGGTCCCGAGCGCAATTCCCGCGCGCCGGGCCACTTCCCGCATCTGTAGCGCCTCGAGGCCCTGCTCCTCGAGCAGCATGAGGCCTGCGCGAACGATGTCGCTCCGCCGCGCCGTCCGGTCGCCCCATCGAGTCTGCACGTCGACCCCTCCTCGAGATCGGGGGATTTTCACCCACCCGGTCGCGGACGGTCAAGCGTGCGATCCCGTCCGTGTTGACGGGACCAGGTGGGCGACGGCAATATGAACATGGTTCATTTTACCGGGAGGCTGAGCCTGGATGTGGCGATCGACCATGACGCACAGACGCTCCGAAGCCGTTGCGGGGTGGTTTCGGGGCAGTCCGGCGACGCGGATCGGCGGGCCGGTCGCCGCTGCACTGCTGGGTGTGTCCGGTCTCTTCGGCGGCCTGGATCACGTCCCGCTCGCCGAGCGGGTAGACGCCGCGAAGCCGGGCAGCGAGGTGACCGTGCAGCCGTTCGCCCTGACATGGAAGCGGGCGGTCGCCGTCGACGAGATCGCCGGCGTCGTCCGGCCTCTGACCGCCGGGCACCACCTGATGGTCGTGTTGCTCGACGCGCGCAACCTCAGTGGGCGATCGGTCCGCAGTCTTCTGCTGCTTCCACTTTCCCGGGCGGAGTCGTTTCGGGACCGCAACGTCGTGGTGCTCGACGACCGGTTGGCCCCGCGCACCGCGACGCTGTATGACGCCGACACCGACACCGTGGTCAACGTGCTCAGTCCCGGGTTGACCTACCGTCTGGCGATCGTGTGGGAGTTCGGCGGAGCGGTGCCGGACCGCTTGCCGCTCGGACTGGCCGAGTTGACCCTGCGCGGTGGGTCCGTCTCGCCGGACGTGCTCGAGTGGGAGGACCCCGACGAGGCCGCGACGGTGACGCTGCCGGTGGTCGACGGCACGACGGAACCGGCGTGAGTCGCACGGCGCGAATCGGTGTCGGCGTCGCGGTCGTGGCGGCACTCGCACTCGGGCGCGCGATCGACACCGTGGTGCCTGCGGTCACCGACACCCGCCCGTTCGAGCATTCCGGCGGCGTCGGTGACCGGGTCCGGCTGGCCTACGCCGACATCACGGTCGATGCCGTCCACATCGCCAGGCGGGTGGACAACGGTTCCCGCCGCCTGGGAAGTCCGGGCAGATGGTTGGTGGTGGATGCGACGGTGGTCGCCCGGGGGCGCCCGCTCGCCACCCCGGGCGTGTGGTTGCACGACGCCCGCGGCCGCACGTTCTCCGCCGACCCCCGGTCGGGTTACGCCTGGGTCCCCGCGCCGACAGGGGTGCGGTGGCGGGTGCGGATTCCGTTCGAGATCCCGGAGGACGCGCTGGCGGGAGCGATGCTCACGTGGGCGCGAAACACCAAGGACGACAGGCGCGACGACGTGGCGCAGGTCGACCTCGGCATCGACCGCGACGAAGCGGCAGAACTGTGGCACACCGACGAGACGATCGAGATCACAGAGCCCGGGATCGTCGCGTCGTGACCGGTTGGCTCAGGAGGAACCGATGGGGCCTGCTTGCGCTGCCCGCCGCCGCGGTTCTCGCCGTGGGTGCGAACGCACAACGCGTACAGGACTATTGGTGGGAGAACGACCTGCGGCACGCGGCCGCGACCGCGGTGCCCGGTGAGTGGGTCACCTGGACCGACTCATTCGACGACTCCGCGGGCCGCGGAACCCGGACTCTCCGAGTCAAACTCACCGCCGCCGAACCGGCCGCCGATCCCGCGGACGCCGGCCTGCCGCCGGATCTCACCGCGTGGCAGGTCACTCTGCACTTCGAGGCCGCGCCCGATCAGGTGCTGTACGGCTGCCTCCTGGCGCTGCGCGACGAGGACGGCAACCGCTACGAATACCGATCCACCGCCGAATCCCTCGGTCAGGACGACTGGCCGTGCCTCCCCGGACAGCGTGTCGGACCGCGACCCGCGCTCACGCCGGGACGACCGCGGGCCGCCACACCGGGTGAGGACAGACCACCGGGCTGGACCACCCGGCCGGTCGTGCTGGTGCCGCGCTCGGCGAGGATCACCGAAGTCCTGATGTGGTGGGAAGAGCCGGATCATCTTGTGGTGCGGGTGAACTGACCGCGCCGAGCACCCGGTCGACAGCCGCGGCGAGCAGCACGGCCATCAGGACCAACATCGCGGCGTTCTCGATCGCTCCTTCGATCGGCGCCCACAGCACATAGGTGTCGCTGTCGACGGGCCCGACCACGATCCGCCAACCGGCACTGATGAGATACGGAGCGCGCATCGCGAGCATGGTCGCCAGGCCGAAGACCAGCATCGGCACCAGGCCGGCCCTTGCCATCATGCGCAGGCCGTGGAACAGCGCAGCGAACCGGGATGCGACGTCGTCGGTGAGCCCTCCGACGGCCTGCACGATCGGCGGCGGCACACGCTTGGCTCGCGAGAGCCACGGGTGCTCGAATTCCGGCGGTGGGGCCAGCTTGTGACCCAGCACGACGGCACCGACTGCGAGCCAGGCGAGCGGCACGATCACCACCGCGTCGAACGAGTCGAGCACATCTCCCAGCCAGGTGGTGGTCGTCGTCAGCGGATGCCCCAGTGGTCCGAGACCCTCGACGACACGGTCGGACAATTCAGCCAGTTGCGCGACAGCCACCCGGTTGTGCAGCCACTCCTGCGCCGCGGCCTTCTCCCCCTCGATGTAGCCCGCGACGTTGGCCGACCAGTACACCTCGACCAGTGCACCCATGATCGCCAATCCCAGGAATCGCCAGCGCTTCTCGAAGCTGCCGAGCAGGAAGCGCAGTACCCAGGCGGCGACGACGAGACCGGCCACGAGCCACCAGTCGTTGAGGAAGACGCGGCTGAAGTCCGCTCCTGCGCCCGTCCGATAGAAATCGGTCTGGCCGAGTTCCTCCACGCCTGCCTGGTTCGTGAAGTACGCGACGTCCTGGCTGAGCAATCCGTACGCCACGTACACCGCGAAGAACGGCACCACCATCGATGTTGCGACGTCGACCAATCGACGTTCGCGTCCCGTCGTGGCGTCGGCCGGCGCCGCGCTTGCCAGTACCCGTTCGGAGTTCGGCAGGTCGTGGCGCAGCACGTGCAGCATGGCGATCATCGCGACGAGGAAGCCGAGTGGAGCGAAGACGACCAGCCCGTGTCCCAGCCAGTTGACCCGATCGCTGACCGCGACCGCCGCCCAGAGCGCTGCACCGCGAAAGGCGACGCCCGCCAGCGCAATCGAGACGAGCACCGGCCAGTTCCGACCGAGCAATCGGAGCGCGTCGACCACCACGCTGACAGCGTCGCGCAGAAAACCCCCCGCAGTTCTCATGACGCCAGCGTACCGACTCAGGCGGTGCCGGGCCTTGCCTCGGCGGTGATGACGGCGCATCATGATGAGCGCCGTCGATAAATCGCGGTACGGGTTGAATCGGCGAAGGTCGGGGGATCGGCCGAATGCCTCGGGTATGCCGGTTCCGCACCGGGTGACGCTCCCGGTGTGGGACCGCCGCCATCACATCACCGCCCCGCCGTTCACGCCGAGCACCTGGCCGGTGATGAACCCCGCTTCGTCAGAGCAGAGAAAGCAGACGGCGGCGGCGATGTCCGCACTGGTGCCCATGTGTCCCATCGGGATACGTTTGGCCAGTTCCTCGGGTGAATACAACGTCCCTTCTGACTGGGATCGGCGGGCCATCGGCGTGTCGATGCTCGACGGTGGAATGTTGTTCACCGTGATTCCTTTTCGCGCGTATTCGGCGGCCAACGACTTCGTCAACGTGATCACTGCACCCTTGGAGACGGCGTAGTGCGCCATGTACGGCGAGCCCCGTTGCGCGCTCGACGAGGAGATCATCACGATGCGGCCCCAACGCGCGGCGACCATGTCGGGTAGTGCGACCTGGCAGCAGTGAAAGGTGCCGGTGAGGTTCACGTCCAGCATGTCCCGCCACGCATCGGCCGTGATGTCCTCGAACTTGGCGAAGGCCACCTTGCCGGCGCTGGTGACGAGGACCGCCACCGGACCGAGTGCCTGGCGGACCCGTTCGAACGCCGACTCGACGGCCGGTCGGTGGGTGACGTCGACTCCGATCCCGACAGCGGAGCCGCCCTCATCGATGATCCTGACCGACACCCGATCGGCTTGCTGCCCGTTGAGGTCGAGCACGGCGACGCTGTGGCCACGGCGGGCCAACTCGTAGCAGGTCTCTTCGCCCATCCCGGAGGCTCCACCGGTCACCACGGCGACTCGGTTCGCACGCACTACTTCAGGCAGCTTCCGAGGTCGATGGGCATGGCCACGCCGGTGACGTAGCGCGAGTCGTCGGAAGCGAAGAACATCACGGCATTGGTGATGTCCTTTGCCTCCACCCACGGTTTGGGCATCGTGTGGAACAACTGGCAGATGGGAGCAATGTCATCCGGTCCCGGATTCTCCAGGTCCGGGCGGAACAGGTCGAAGGTCTGCTGGTTCATCACCAGCGGGGTGTCGACGTGGGTGGGGTGGACGCTGTTGACCCGGATCATGTGCTGACCCAACTCGACTGCGCAGGAGCGCATCAGTCCCACCACTCCGTGTTTTGCGGCCACGTACTGCCCCATCTGGGGATAAGCCTTGAGCCCGGCAACCGAACTTGTCAGGATGATGGACCCGCCGCGCCCCCCGGCGATCATGTGAGGAATCCCGGCCTTGACCGTCTTCCAGACGCCCGTGAGATTGATGTCCATCATCGTCTGCCAGACCGGCTCTTCCAGATTCTCGATCGTCTGGCCGCCGTTGCCGATCCCCGCGTTGGCCAAGATGATGTCCAGCCTGCCCAATTCAGCGACCCCGCGGTCGACGACACTCTTGAGCGCGTCGTAGTCGCGGACATCGGCTTCTTCGATGATGATGCGACGCCCCAACGCCTCGACCAGTTCCTTCGTCGCGAGAAGGTCTCCAGGCGAGGCCAATTCGAGCTGACAGTGATCGGCGTTCTTGCAAATGTCGATCGCAATGATGTCGGCGCCCTCCTCGGCCAATTTGAGCGCATGACTCCTCCCCTGCCCCCGTGCCGCTCCGGTGATGAAGGCGACCTTGCCCTCGACACGACCTGCCATCAGTTGTTCGCTCCTTGATCGATCGGGTCCCGTGTGATGCGGGCCGGCATACTGTCCCAGCCGCGTACCGTCGAGGACGGCGAGAGGACGGCATGGTCGAGGTCGACTTCCCAGTCGGGGAAGCGGTTGAGGATCTCGTCGAGGGCAATGCGGCCCTCGATGCGGGCCAGCGCGTTGCCCAGGCAGTAATGTGCGCCGACGCCGAAGGTGAGGTGTTGGCGGATGGGTCGGGTGATGTCGAATACCCCTGCATCAGCGCCGAAACGGCGCGGGTCGCGGTTGGCGGCGCCAATCAGCATCAGCATGGCCGACCCTTCCGGAATGGTCCGGCCGTGATACTCGACGTCGCGTCTGACGTATCGTGCGGCCTGTAACGCTGGAGGCTCGTAGCGCAGGATCTCCTCGACAGCGCCGGGAAGCAGCGCCCGGTCGCCTGCGAGTTGCCGCCGTTGGTCGGGGTGCTCGGAGAGCAGCTTTCCCGACCATCCGATCAATCGCGTCGTGGTTTCCGCACCGGCGACCGCGACCAGATTCATGAATATCAACAACTCGTCGCGGTGCAGGCGGCGCCTGGTTCCCGTCTCGTCTTCGAATTCCGCTTTGAGCAATTCGGTGGTGAGGTCGTCGGATGGGTGGTCGGTGCGCCAGTCGATGAAGTCGGCGAAAACTTGGCCGTCGGACAGTGCGCCATCGGGATTGTCGGTCATCGAGCCGCCACGGTCGACCCGGACGTGGCGGTCGCCGTCCTCCTGGACGAGCCGCTGATAGTCCTCGGGGATCCCGAACAGCATCCCGACCACACGCATGGGCATCACCGCACCGAGTTGCTTGACGAAGTCGAATCCGCTCGATGCGCTCACCAGGTCGAGGCACCTCTGCGTGAACTCGCGGATCTTCGGTTCCAGAGCGTTGATCTTGCGAGGCGTGAAGGCTCGCGACAAGAGGTTGCGGTGGATGTCGTGGATGGGCGGATCTTCGAAGACCAGCAGACCGGGCGGGATCTCCATCCCCGATTTGATGATCTCCAGGACGGCGCCCCGTGCCGAACTGAAGGTCAGATGGTCGACGAGCCCGCGGTTCACGTCATCGAAGCGGCTGAGCGCGAAGAAGTCGTGTTCGGCGTTGTAGTAGAGCGGCGCTTCCTCGCGGAGCCGGCCCAACATCGGATACGGGTCGGCATTCAGCTCGATGTTCCACGGGTCGTAGTACAGCTCGCCGACCGCACTCGTCGTCATGAACTCAGAGCTCCCAACTCAAGCCGTGCTTCTCGAAATGTTCCGACAGAGCCCGCATGTAGTCCTCGCCGCGGAATGGCCCGCGCGCTCCAATCGCCGCCTCGAGGAAGGGCCCGTACTCCTCGTCGTTGACGTAGGTCGACCAGTGCACGATCTGCGCATCATCGTTCGTCTCGACGAAGCTGATGGAGTAGAAACCCATCTTGGCGCCGGTGTTGACATTCGTCCCCTCCCACCGGAAGCGCTGCACAAACCCGTTCTCGGCGGGCCAGACCTTGAAATCGACGGGCTTCCAGTCCGGGAATGTGACGCCATAGGCCCTGGATTCAACGGTTGCCGCCATATCCCAGTGTGTGGCCACGTCTTTGAGCACCAGTTCCTGACCGGCCGCGAAGTACGGCGAGGTGTACACCGCGTCGTCGGCGAACTCCCACTCGTCGTAGGTCTCGCCCTCCTGCACTTTCTGGAACACATACTTGTCGCGATAGCTCTCGGCCATCCGGCGGTGCTTGGCGATCCGGTCTTCCAGCTTCATGACGGCTCCTTGTGTGGTCTGACGATGACTCAGCCGGACACGAACGCTCCGGGACGCAAGATGCGTTCGAGACGCCTGCGCAGCTCCGATCAGCAGCGTATACGTTTCCGTATCTCATATACAATAATGTATATGGGATCTTCGGCGGCGGACTGCCCGATGGCAACCGCAACCTGGGAAGATAAGCCCGTGGTGGAACGATGGACACGGCAGAGGCGCCTCGAACACACGCGCAGTCTGCTGCTCGACGCGGCAGAGCAAGTCTTCGCGAAACAGGGATTCGGAGGAGCCGCACTCGAGGACATCGCCGAAGTCGCCGGCTACACCAGAGGCGCCATCTACTCGCACTTCGGCGCCAAGGAAGAACTCTTCCTCGCCGTCATCGAGCGCCACCGCCTCCGCCTGCTCACCAGCTTCGCCGACGTTCTCTCGTCGTTCGAGGGCCTCGACACTCTCGACATCGAGAAACTCGCCGAACGCTGGCGCGAGCTGACCATCGCCGGACCCGACGGTGCCGCTCTGGGCCTCGAGTTCTCGTTGTTCCTGCTGCGCAATCCCGACGCCCGCGAACGGCTCATGGCCCAGCGTGAGGAGACGATCTCCTCTCTGGCCGAATACATCACCGTCCATGTCGAGCAATTGGGCGGCACCCTCGACATCCCGGCTCGCACACTGGCGCGCATCCTGTTGGCGAGCAACGAGGGAGTCACCATCAGCGGGCACCTCGACGGCGAGGACCTCTACGGACCATTCCTGCGACTGGTGATGGCCAACATCACGCCCAAGGCGGCTCCGGTCAGGAAGCCCCGCAGCCGTCGGACTTCGTGAGCAGCCCCCCGAGCGGTCGGCCCTCTCAGCCGGACGCGGCATGTCGTTCATCGGCATCAGGAAGGACCGCGCTGCCCGGTATCGAGTCGAGTCCCCAGGTTCCGAACGCCATGCCGGTGGTCACGTAGGCGCCCACGATGAAGATCACCTCCATCGCCTGATGGGTGCCGAGGTCGGCGACGAGAAGATCCCAGGTCTCCCCACTGACGGTCCCCGCGTCGACCAGCTCGTCGGCAGCGGTCAGGACGAGCCCGTCGATGCCAACGAATGCCGCTGCTCCCCTGGGGATCTGGTTGATTTCCTGCGGAGTGACACCGGCCGCGAGCGCCATCGTGACGTGCTGCCCCCATTCGAAGGCCGACCGGTGGCCGTAGGCGACCCGGAGAATCACCAACTCACGTAACCGGGTGCTGAGTTCGCCACGCTGCAGGAGGTAGGCATTGAACGTCAAGAACGCCTCGGCCAGCTTCGGGTGCCGCGCGAGCAACCCCACGACGGGGAACTTCAGCGGGTCGTAGGCGTGACCAGAACCCGCCCGAGGAACCTGATGACCGGGCGCGCCGAGCAACTTCCCGAACGCGGCGTATTCATCGTCACCCCACTCGTCGGCGGACAGGGGCTGCACCACGCGTCCTTCCGCCTGCGGGATCATCTGGCACATTGGCCGTCACGTGGCGATCTCCACACCGTCGTACCCTTGCAGGAGTTCAGAACTGGGCAGTTCCATCTGCAGGTAGACGTCGATGCGGCGAATCCGTCCGTCGCCGCTGAATTCGTAGACACTCATCGAGTTCACGACACTGTGGAAGTTCCCCACAGTGCTGCGCTCCTCCAATTCGAGGAAGACGACCCCGTTCGCCTCGGTGACTCGTTTGAAGGAGCAGTCCCACTCGGCCGATGCCGCCCAGTTCCCGAGGAACGACGTGTACTCCTGCCAGTTCATCTCCTCCTTGAAGTTGCCCACCCGCACGAATTCGTGAGTGGCCACCAGCTCAGCCAGCGGTGCCCATCCGTCCGGGCCGAATCCCGGAGCTTTTGCGGCCTTCACCAGTTTCTCGACCGTCTGCCCGTACTCGAGCACCGTGCGCGACGGACCTTCGTGCTGCCTGATGACCCTGTCGATGTCGCTCACTGGACGGCGTCGCTCAGGTAGCGGTCGACCACCGAGTGATAGTGGGCGATCACCACCTCCTCCTTGACCAGCGACATGTGGTCGAGACGGCTGTTGCGCAGGCCGATCTGCTGACGTGGCATCTGCTCGTAGTCCTGCTGCAGGGCCAGGAAGTACTTGAAGCTGCCTGGTTCCTCGACCTCGATGTGATCGGTCCTCAACGCGTCCTTGTACTCATCGGGAAGCCACATCACGCTGATGATGTGCCAGTAGCACTTGTTGGGATCGCCGCTCTCATGCGGCTGGGCGAGGATCACCGTCGCCTCACCGGCGCGCACGGTCATGAAGAAGTTGGGGAACAGCACCCAGCCGTGGTTGTCACTCATCTGCGCGTCGGTCAGCCCGCTGACGTCGAAGCCCATACCGGTCAGCGTCTCCCGCGTCGCCGTCTGCAGCACGGTGCGCGGTGTGACCCCCTCCGGGAACGCCAGTTCACCGTTCGCATCCCGATACTCGGCGACCAACTCCTGGAACCGCGGCAGCGACGCCGTCACCGACGGGAACGTCTCGGGCAGCTTCATGATGCCCTCAATCTGCTCCTCGAGGCCGTACTTCTTGCCAGCGACCTCGAACGGGGCGCAGGAGACGCTGTGTTTGTCGAAGAAGTGATACCGCGTCGTGCTGGGGTCGATCATCACCACCTGCAGCAGCTCCGGGTGGATGCCGGAGATGTGATAGCCCTCCTCGAAAGCGTCCATCACCACCTTCCAGTTGCAGTTCAGCGCTTCCCGCACGTCGAGAACGACGTCCATCTCGTCAAGGTGGTAGGGGCTCAGGAAGTCGACCACTTCGCCCAGGAAGTCCGACAGCGGTTCCGCATCAGGGTCCGGGTTGAGGAATACGAAGCCTGCGAAGCACTCGACCGAGATGGGCAGCAGTCCCAACCCCTCCTTGTCCAACGCCGTGAGGTCGTTCTCCTCCTGTCGCAGAACTCCTTTGAGCTTTCCCTCCAGGTCGTAAGACCACAGGTGGTACTGGCAGAGAATTCCGCGCTTAGCGTTCCCCTTGCCGTTGCAGAGCATGTTGCCCCGGTGTCGGCACGCGTTGACGAAACCGCGAATCCGTTGATCCCGTCCGCGAATCAGAACGAAGGACTGCTCCAGTAGCCGGTATTCCTTCCAGTCGCCGACCTCGGGCAGTTCCGACTCCCGACCGGCCACCTGCCACACCCGCATCCAGATGTTGTCGTGCTCTCGCTGCACGTAATCGCGGTCCGTGTACCGGTCGGTGGTGATGTCCATGCGGAAGTGGCCCGCATCGATGTCGTCCAGACCCATCCCGGTGTCGAACCATTCGCCCGGGCGTGTCGGGTGTGTCGCAGTCATTGCAGTCGCTCCTCAGCTGTGTCGACGCTGGCTTCGTTCGAGCCGGTTCCCACGCGCACGCCGGCGACCTGAACCGGCGCCGACGCGCTCGGGCCACCATCGACGCTTGTGATGACGATCACGACTATACATTTGTGTATCTCAAATACAAGCCTGGATATAAGTACCACCTATGCCGAGGCGCGCACCGCCCCGCCGTTCACAGATCGACCACCACGGGCTCAATGGGTTGTGCGCAGCAGATGAGGACGTTGCCCTCGGCGGGCGGTTCCAGGGGTTCGGGGTCGTAGCTGACAGATCCGGAGAGCAGCGGCGTCTCGCAGTTGTGGCACACCCCGGTGCGACACGACCACCGGGTCGGGACGTCGCAGGCCTCGGCGAATTCGAGCAAGCTGGTACTCGGCGGACCCCACGGCGCCGAGATGCCGCTGCGGGCGAATTGGACAGCCGGGCCGGGCCCGGGCGGCCCCGCGGGCCCGTGGGGACGACGTGCGGCCGCCGCGACGATCCCGGGAGCGAGCGACGTTGCGGCGCCGAAGGTCTCGGTGTGAACGCGCGCGGGAGCCAGACCGTGGGTCATCAGTCCGGCGCCCAGCTCCGCCATGAAGGTCGCCGGCCCGCAGAGATACGCGTCGGCGTCGTTGGGCAGGTCGAGCCGGCCAACGGCCTCGGCTGAGAGGCGGCCGTGGACGTCGTAGTCGACGCCGGCCCGGTCGCCGGAGGCCGGGCTGCTGAAGAACACCCGGGAGTGGCTGCCCGGCAACTGCTCGAGCAACGCGCGACTCTCCTGCGCGAACGGATGCTCGGATCCGTTTCGGGCGCCGTGCAACCACCAGACCGACCGCGTCGACCGCGCGTCCGCGAGCGCATGCAGCATGGAGAGCACCGGGGTGGCGCCCACTCCGGCCGACAGCAGGATGACCGGGGCGTCGCCCTCGGCAAGGACGAATGTTCCGCGGGGCGCGGCGACGTCGACCAGATCGCCGGTCGCGACGTGTGCGTGCAGGTGACTGCTCGCGACCCCGTGCGGCTCGCGCTTGACACTTATCCGGTACTCGCCGGAACCGGCTCGGTTCGACAGGGAATAGTTGCGGATCACGGAGCCGTCCGCGGTGGGCAGACGCAGCGTGATCGCCTGGCCAGGGAGCCATTCCGGTAATGACGCACCATCGGGATCCGCGAGCGTGATGGAACGGACGAGGCGGCTCTCGTCGTGGACGGCGCGCACACTCAGCGGCCGGAAGCCGGCCCATGCCGGCGGCGGGCTGCCCGCGGCGGCCGTCAGGCCGACATTGCCCGCGGCGCCGCCCTGTTCGGCCAGGCTCTGCAGCGACGTCCGCCAACCCGGGCTCAGCGCCGGGATGCGCAGCGCGCGGTGCAGTCCGTCGCGCGGATGGCCCGGCAGGTACAGCAGTGCGTCGATCTCGGCGACCGTGACCTGCTCGGGGGCGGAACCGACCTTGACTATCTCCTGACCCGCCTCGACTTCGCCTTCGGTGATCACCCGGCAGTAGAAGCCGGGGCGACGGTGTGACACCAGCAGCGCGGCCATCCTCGGCTCGCCGATCCGCAGGCCGGCCCGGTAGCAGGTGACCCGCGGTTGGGTGACCTCGAAGACCGCGTCGCCGATCGCGAAGCGGTCCCCGATGCACACCTCGTCGTCGGGCAGCCCGTCGACGGTGAGATTCTCACCGAGCATCCCCGGCACGAGGTCGTCTCGGCCGAACTCCTCGGCCCAGTGCCGGTACGAATCCAGTTGGTAGACCAGCACGGCGCGGTTCTCGCCGCCGTGCCCACCGAGGTCCCCCTGGCCGTCCCCGTCGACGTTCAGCCGCCGGACCATGCGCGGACCGGTGACGGGGTGCTTCCAGGCGCCGGTGTACACGGTTCGGTCGTTCCAGGCGACATTCCTGGGTAGACCGACGTTCACCGACATCAACGTCGCCATACCGACCACTCTCGACCATCGACCGCTCCTCGTCAGGGCAACGCCGTTAACATCGGCCGGTGGGGCTGAAGTACATCGATCCGGGCCGCCCGGCGACACGGCCGATTCGTCTTATGGTTCGGTTCGGCCGGTCCCCCGCAGGGCAGCTGTTCGCCCTGCACGTCGCGGCGCGGACGGATGTCTGGCTGAGCCGGGCGTCGCGGGGACGGCTGAATTCGGGGATGTTCAGCGTGCCGTCCGCGCCGCTGACGACGACGGGCGCCAGGACCGGGCTGCGACGGACGGTGCAGATCGCCTACTTCCACGACGGCGACGACGTCATCGCCATCGCCTCGAATTTCGGCGGCGAGCGCGACCCGGCCTGGTACCGGAATCTCGTCGCACACCCGCGCTGCACGCTCGGCGGACAGCCCTTCACCGCCCGTGAGGTCACCGATGAGGCGGAGTACCACCGCCTCTTCGCCGTGGCCGAGCGGTACTACGGCGGATACGCCGACTACCGGGCCAGGACGGCGCTCATCGGTCGACGGATTCCGATCCTCAGATTGACGTCCGCGGAGAACGGCTGACAGGCAACGTGTTCACGAGGCGAGCGCACCTGCCTGCCGACGGGTGATGCGGCCGGTTCGGTGCAACCAGCGGATCGTATCGGCGTAACTGCTTCTCACGTCTCGAAGCGCGGGGCCAGGCGACCCGGTGCCCGGAGCGGAGGTGGCCGGCCATGCCGTCGCGAGTTCCATCGTCTCCGCCGACAGCGGCAGGTGCAGAGGCACCCGGTCGGCGGCGCGCCCGAGTGCCCGCAGGAAGGCGCCGTTGAGGCGCATTCGCCGGACGCGGCGTCCGGTGAGGTCGTCGAAGAGTGCGATGAGTTCGCACCAGCGCAGGAAGTGGCCGTTGACGACGCGGCGTCCGGGGCGGCCATCGAAGGCAGAGGCGCTGATGAGTGCGGCCAGGTCCCGGACGTCGATGACCTCGTAACCCGATGTGGTGTCGGGCACGAGTTGGGACACGAACCCCCGGACCGCGCGGTTGCCCTCGGACAGACCCGGGTCGTCCGGACCGATGACGCCGGGCGGATACAGGGTGGTGACGGGCGCGCCGTCATCCTGCAGCGCCCGCACGTAGCTGTCACCCGCGGCCTTCGACCGGGCATAGGCGCCGCGCGCCACTGCGGGTTCGGATCGCGCGTCGATCGGCGCTCCCGGCGTGAACAACGCTGTCTGACTGGACAAATACACAATCGCGTCAATACCCCGGTGCACCGCTCCCCCGATCACCAGTTCGGTCGAGCGCACGTTCACGGTGTGCATCTCGCGGCCCCGGTGGGTTCGCGGGGACACGTCCGTCGCGACGACGGCCGCACAGTGCACGACGGCGTCGACGCCGCTCAGCGCCGTGTCCACGGCGGCCGGATCCGTCACATCGCCGACGATCACTTCACCCAGACGTCCTGTGCCGTAGACGCGTTCGGCCTTCGCACAGTCACGGACAAGCAGTCGCACATCGTGTCCATCCGCGCGCAGCGCGCGCACGGTGTGCGACCCGACGAAGCCGGTGCCGCCGGTGACCAGGCAGAGCATCAGCCGCGCCGGTAGGTGTCGTCGAGGCGATGCGGGAAGCCCGCGGCACACCGGAGCACACGGGTCGCCGTCACACCGACCATGATGACACCTCGCTTCGAAGCGGAATCGCGATCACCGAATGTGCTTGTCCGTCAATTGATTGGCTCACGTAGGCTGCCGATGCGAATCGATGCGATGGCGCCGCGGGGGCAGTGCGGTCGTCCGGTCGCCGCTCGATCCGGTCTACGGAAGGGAACCTCGATGGCTCAGCCGGACGTCATCTTCGATCCGTTCTCGGCCGAGTACTTCGCCGATCCGCACAGCGTCTACCGGCGGCTGCGCGACGAGGCGCCGGTCTACTACAACGCCGAGCACGACTTCTACGCCCTCACCAGGCACAGCGACGTCGCGGCGGCGTACCGCGACTTCCGGACGTTCTCGTCGACGGGAGGCATCGACCTGGCGATGGTGAAATCCGGCGAGCCACCGCCCAGTTCCATCCTCTTCATGGACCCACCCGAACACCGGCGGATGCGCGGCCTGCTCGCCAAGGCGTTCACGCCGAATGCCGTACGACATCAGCGCTCGACGGTGACCGACCTTGTCCGCAAACATCTCGGCGCTGCGGATCCCCGCCGATTCGACGTGGTGCAGGACTTCGCGGCACTGTTCCCGGTCGAGGTGATCACCAGGATCACCGGTGTGCCCGAACAGTTCAGCCAACAGGTGCGGCACTGGATAGACGAGGCGCTGCACCATGACCCGGGGCAACTCGAGCGCACCGAGACGAGCATGGCCGGATTCGTGAACGTAGCGATGTTCTACTTCAACCTGGTGCAGCAGCGGCGTGCAGAACCGCACCGGGACGACATGATCGGCACACTGATCGCCGCCGAGGTCGAGAGGGACAACGGCGAGCTGAGCAGTTTGGACGACCTGGAGATCGCCGGCTTCGCCACGCTGTTGGGCGGGGCAGGCGCGGAGACGGTGACCAAGCTGGTGGGCAACGCCGTCGCGGTGTTCGCCGATCATCCGGATCAGTGGCGCATGCTCGTCGAGGACCGGAGCAGGATCGGATCGGCCGTGGAAGAGGTGCTCAGATACGAGGGGCCCGTGCAGCACAACATCCGGCGCACGCTGCGGGACATCACCCTGCACGGGGTGACCATTCCGGCGGGCAAACCCGTGCTGCTCTGCGGCGCCTCGGCGAACCGCGATCCGAGGGCGTTCACCGATCCCGACACCTTCGACATCGACCGCGATCACTCCGAGGCTCAGCAACTCGGACTCGGATTCGGGGTGCACATCTGTCTGGGAGCCGCCCTCGCCCGGATGGAGACCGCGATCGCACTCGACCATCTGCTCGACTTCATGCCCCGCTACGACGTGCTCTGGGACGAGGCCAGACGGATCAGCTCACCGAACATGTCGGGATGGTCGCATCTGCCGGTCGCGGTACACCGCTGACCGCCCGCTGATGTTCATCGCACTGCGACCGCACGCGGAAAGGACTGGATGCTCGACGCCATAGCCCGGGCGGTCATCGCCGCACCCAGACGTGTGCTCGCGGTGGCCGTCATGGTGATGGCGTTCGCCGGCGTCCTCGGCGCACCGGTCGGCTCGATGCTGTCGGTCGTCGGATTCAGTGATCCCGGTGCGGAATCCAGCCGTGCCAACCGGATACTCGTCGACGACCTCGGCCAGGGTTACGTCCCGCTCTACCTCCTCGTCGAAGCACCGGGACCGGTCTCAGCGCCGCAGGCACGGGCGGTGATCGACGATGTGGTCGCCGACCTGCGGCGGGCCGACGAGGTGGCGCGGGTGAACTCCCCCTTCGAGGTGCCCGATCCCGTCGCGGCCGGCCTCGTCAGCCGGGACGGCCGTTCGGCGCTGCTCGTCGCGTTCCTCGACGGAGACGAGAGCGAGGGACTCGCCAACGCACCGGCCGTGCAGGAGCGGTTCGCCGGGGATCTCGGCGCCGGGATCACGGTCTCGGTGGGCGGACCGGGCGCCGTGTCCGCGCAGATCGCCGAACAGAGCCGCAGCGACCTGACGCTCAGCGAGGCGATCGTGCTGCCGCTGAGCTTCCTGGTGTTGATCTGGGTTTTCGGTGGTGCGATCGCCGCACTGATCCCGCTCGCGGTGGGGGCGTTCGCGATCGTCGGAACGACTGCCGTGCTCCGCGGACTGGCCGAGATCACCGAGGTGTCGATCTTCGCCATGAATCTCGCGGTGGCACTGGGACTCGCCCTCGCGATCGACTACTCGCTGCTCCTCGTGAGCCGCTACCGGGAGGAGATCGCGTCCGGGCTCGAGCCACCCGAAGCCGTCCGGCGGACCCTGCGCACCGCGGGCCGTACGGTCGTCTTCTCCGCGGTCACCGTGGCGCTCGGGTTGGCGACGATGGCCGCTTTCCCCATGAGTTTCCTGAGGTCGTTCGCCTACGGGGCGGTCTCGGTGGTGGCGCTCGCGGCGGTGGCCGCACTGGTGCTGGCGCCCGCGGCGATCCTGTTGACCGCAGGCCGGATCGGTAAGGCCGGCCGACGCGGCCCGCTCACCGAGAGCCGCTGGTATTCCTGGGCGCTCGCGGTGATGCGCCGGCCGAGAACGGCTGCCGCCGTGACGGTGATCCCGTTGATCCTCGTCGGCTTACCGTTTCTCGGCGTCGAATTCGGTTTTCCCGACGATCGCATCCTGCCGACGTCGACCGAGGCGCGACAAGTCGGCGATCGGATTCGCGCCGACTTCACGCAGGAGGCCGGGGCGGCGACCGCGATCGTGATCACCGGCGTCGACGGCGTCGACGCCGGACTGCTCGACGCCTATGCCGCCGAGCTGTCCCGGGTGCCGGGCGTGGCAACGGTTTCCGCGCCGAGGGCGATCTATGCACGCGGGGCACCGGTGGCGCCTCCTCTGAAGTCGGCCGTCGAGCGTGCAGACGTCGCGCTGATCACCGTCAGTTCGGCGGCGTCGCCGTACTCCCCCGAATCGAAGGCGGTGCTCGAGGAGCTGCGGGCCGTGCCGAAACCGGCCGGCGCCGGCGTGCTGTTCACCGGCGCCGAGCAGTCCAACCACGATGCGGTGCAGTCGATCGAGTCGAAATTGCCGCTTATGCTGGCGCTCATCGCGGTGGTGATGTTCGTGCTGCTGTTCGCCCTCAGCGGCAGCCTGGTCATACCGCTGAAGGCGTTGGTGCTCAATGTGTTGTCGCTGACGGCAACCTTCGGAGCGATGGTATGGATCTTCCAGGACGGACACCTGGGCGGCCTCGGAACGACGGCTACGGGGACGCTGCAGGCGAACATGCCGGTGCTGATGTTCTGCATCACCTTCGGTCTCTCGATGGACTACGAGGTGTTCCTGATCTCCCGGATCCGGGAGTTCTGGTTGGCCTCCGACCGTACGGACGCCGCGAACACCGAGTCGGTGGCGCTGGGGCTGGCGAGCACCGGGCGGATCGTCACCGCCGCGGCGTTGATCATGGCGATCACGTTCGCCGGCCTGATCGCGTCGAAGGTGGCGATGCTGCGCTTCTTCGGACTGGGACTGACGGTCGCGGTGCTGGTGGACGCGACGGTGATCAGATCGGTGCTGCTGCCGTCGGTGATGGTGCTCCTGGGTCGGTGGAACTGGTGGGCGCCAGCACCATTGGCGCGTCTGCACACGAGACTCATCGGCGCCGACGACCGACTGTCCAGGAGCGGGTGATGCCTACCGGTTCACCGCCGGCTGCGGTAGATTTCATGAGAGTGCCGTTCTCGTATCGGCAGAATCTTGTTCTTCACGGTGATCCGGGGGTGTCGACGTGACCATTCAACGACTCAGCGGTTTCGACACCAGCCTCTTGCGACTGGAGACCGCCGCCGAGCCCATGACGATCTCGGTGATCCTGGAGCTCGACACGTCGACCATGCCGTGCGGATACCGCTTCGAGACCTTCCGCGAAGATCTGCTCGGGCACATCGGAGCGGTGCCCGAGTTCCGGACGATGCTCTCCGACCGCCGAACGGACCTGGGCAACCCATTGTGGGTGCAGGACCGCGACTTCGACGTCGACCGGCACCTGCACCGCGTCGAACTGCCGGCGTCCGGCGGACGGCACGAGTTGTCGGAACTGGTGTCACGGCTCGTCGCCGTGCCGCTCGACCGCACGAGGCCGCTGTGGGAGATGTGGATGATCGAGGGCCTCTCGGACTCGGCCTTCGGCACGGACGGGCGCATCGCCGTGCTGACGATGATCCACCACAGCATGCTGGACGGTTCCGGTAGTCGCGATCTGTTCTCCCGGCTGCTCGGCACCGATCCCGATCCCTCGCCGCCCGCCCCGGTGCCGGGTGCGGCTCCCCCGAGCCGCACGGCGATCGCCCGGGACGGCCTGGCGCGCATCGGCCGTCGCGTCCGGCACTTCTTCACGGCGGTGCTCCCGGCGAGTGCGACGGCACTGGTCAAGGTGGTCCGCCGGACCGCCACCGGTCGCGGCACCACCGGCGTCCTCAGCGCGCCGCGAACGCCGTTCAACGGCGACATCACCACGCGCCGCGCCGTCGCGTACACCGGGCTGAGCCTCGATGACGTCAAGGCTGTGAAGAACGCGTTCGGAGTGAAGGTCAACGACGTGGTGCTCGCGGTGGTGTCGGGTGCGATCCGTCGCTATCTGGTGAATCGCGAGGCGCTCCCGGAGGAGGCGCTGGTCGCGATGATCCCCATCGGGGTCGTCGACGAGTCGGACCTGTCGGGCGGCAACAACATGTCGGTGATGTTCTCCAGCCTGCACACCCACGTGGAGGACCCGGTGCAGCGGCTGCTGGCGGTCGCCGCGGCGACTGCGCGCGCCAAAGAGGCCAGTGCCGACATCGTCGGCACGCTGGTGCGGGACTGGGCCGAGTGCGCCCCGGGCCTCATGGGTGCGGTGACGTGGCTGTACGCCCGCTCGGGGCTCAGCGGCCGCCGGCCGTGGTTCAACCTGTCGCTGTCCAACGTCATCGGCGCGCTGGAGCAGTCCTACCTGCTTGGGGCGACGGTGCGCCGGATCTATCCGCTCGGACCGGTCCTGAACGGAGTCGGCCTGAACGTCTCGGTGGGCACCTACTACGGACACTTCGACGTGGGACTGGTGGCGTGCGCCGACCTGCTGCCCGACGTCTGGGAGCTGGCTGACGGCCTCCCGGCGGCGCTCGCCGAATTGCTCTCTGCTGCCGACGAACTCACTGCGAAGAGCTCTTAGACCGCGCGGTCTTCGGCGTCAGGCGGAAACGGAGGCGCTCGGCACCGAGCCGGCGCGCGCCTCGGCGAGGATCTCGTCGTAGTCCCATCGCGTCGGCTTGGGCATCCCGATCGGGGTCCACTTCGTGAACCACCAACCGTTCGGATGAGCCTCCTCGGCGGGCGCGATCCCCAGCTGCGCCCGCACCTCGTCGAGAGGCTTGTCGAGCAGTTCCTCCCACGGTGCCGCCACGATGAGGTCGGCGCGGCTTCCCCGCTCGAGTGCCTCCCGGTAGACGCGCACCTTGTGTCGCATCGACGCGCCGGGGATGGTGATGGCCATCAGATAGCCGAGCTTCTTCAGCGGGCCCGCGGGTTCCATTTGCCCGCAGTGCAACCCGATGGTGGCGACCTCGCCGGCCATGTCCGGCCCGTAACCGCCGAGAACGTGGTGGATGTCGTGCAGGGCGGTGGTCCGCACCATGAGGTAGTAGAAGTCCTCGGACCAGTTGTACTTCTCGGCGAGCGGACGAATCACCTTGTTCTCCTGGAACACCCCGGCGTCGAGCCGGTTTGACCGGAGGAAGGTGCGGTATGCGTGACCGACAGTTCCGGGTGGCAGCGATGCCAGGTAGTCGTCGTCGCGCAGCACCGCAAGCAGGTCGGGCTTGTCCCGCAGAAGGCTCCGGCCGGTGGGGTGCGAGCGCACCTGGTAGTACGACCGCGCATACTGAGCCGCCTCCATGGCGAGGTAGGCGACGTAGACCTGGTCGATGTGATGACCGGTCAGGATGAAGCCGCGCCAGCACTTCAGGACTGTCAGCCAGCTCTTCTGGTCCGGCACGATCCCGTCGGGATTCGAATACTCGTCAGCGCGCGCAGCGGCCTCGGTCGACGACATCAAACGTCCCTCCCCGGATTTGCGATGTTCACCGACCCTACAGCGGTGACCACTCCCCCGCCAAGGTTTTGCCCGCGCGGAAGCCTGCGCGTAATTAATAGCCACACTGGTCAATTCGCGATTTTCCGGCCTGAACGATGCGGGGACGAGCGGATTCACCACAACGCTTACGGCAGGGGCTACCGTGAGA
The DNA here is from genome assembly GCF_030519285.1 of Mycolicibacterium arseniciresistens. Lineage (NCBI taxonomy): Bacteria > Bacillati > Actinomycetota > Actinomycetes > Mycobacteriales > Mycobacteriaceae > Mycobacterium > Mycolicibacterium arseniciresistens. The sequence continues at coordinate 23,407 of NZ_JAUMSQ010000001.1, read as the reverse complement.
CCGACGACGGCCTACGCCCACAGCGCCGCGGTCGCGGCCGGACCGGCTTCGGCAGGTGCGTCGGTGGACCGCTCGCCCGGGGTGAACACCACCGGGATGCGGCGGTATCCGCGGGTGATCGAGTTCCCGTGGAAGTCGGCTGCCTCGCCGGGAGCGAGCGAGAGTTCGGGCATCCGCCGCAACGCCTGCTCGACGCCGATGCGGAACTCCAGCCGCGCGAGGTTGGAGCCCAGACAACGGTGCACACCCGCGCCGAAGCCGAGGTGCCGGTTCGCTGTGCGATCCAGCAGGCAGCGGTCCGGCTCCGGGAAGGCGTCGTCGTCACGATTGGCTGACGCGTAGTTGACCACGACCGACTCTCCAGGATGGAACGTGTGCCCGCTGACTTCGACTTCCTTGGCGACGGTCCGCGGGATGCCGTGGATGGAGCCGGCGAATCGGAGGAACTCCTCGATGGCCATCGGCATCAGGTCGGGTTCGCCGATCAGGCGATCGCGATCTCCGTGATGCGTAGCGAGGTGATGGAAAGCGAATGACATTGCGTTCGCCGTCGTCTCAAGCCCGGCCTGCACCAGCAGCATCGCGTTGGAGACGACGTCCTCGAAACGCAATCTCTCGCCGTCGATCTCGGCGCTGAGGAGGACGTCGATCATGTCGTCCCGCGGTGTCTGGGTGGTGCGCAGCGACACCGCGTCGTGGATGTGCTGATAGAGACCACCCCACGCCGTCATCCGATCCTGCTCGGTCACACCGTTCAAGGCGCGGTCGGCCAGTTGCAGACACAGTGGGACATCGTCGACGGGCATGCCGAGTAGGTACTTGAAGAAGACGATCCCGGGCTGCCGCCAGGCGATCTGCGCCAGGTCGCCCTCCCCCGCCTCGATGAACTCGTCGATCAGCAGGTCGGTCTCGGCGCGGATCTGTGGGCTGAGCGCCTTCATCCGCGCCGGTGAGAAGTAGGGGTTCAGAACCCGGCGGAACTTCTGCTGCCGTGGCGGATCGAGGGTGATGACGAGGTCGCCGGCGAGATGCTCGGCGCCCTCCGGAGTCGGATTGCTCGAGAAGTGTTCCCAGTCCTGCAGAATCTGATGACACTCCCGGTAACGCACGGCGACCCAGGCGCCGCCCGGCGACGGCGCGAGGAACGGCGTGTCGGTGTGGGCGAAGGGGCCGTTGCGGCGCATGACGGCGTACACGTCGTAGAGGAACCCGTCGTCCTGGAAGTCGTCGTGCCGAAGATCCCAGTCGGCGGCATGCGATTCCGGCGGCTTCGGCACGTTTGCAACTCCTACCTCTGTCCGGCCGTGCCCCACCGCCCTCGCCGTCTCCCGGCAAGGACGACAGAGCTACGGCCCGTTTTCACTGACTATAGTCATTGGTATAGCCATCGCGGAACCTGTCGTCACAGTCCGAGTTGCTGCTCCAGCGTGATTCGGCCGTCCACCGCCGCGCTTCTAGTTTTCGATGACCCCAGTCAACAAAGCGCCTCCCTGCACGGTTCCGGCGCCGGGCCCTGCTGTGACGTTCACGACAGAACGGGCGTACCTTACTCTGGAGTAAGATACGGTCGCAGGTACCGCCCGACGAAGTGAGGCTGTCGTATGACCAACACCCTGCCGTCCAAGAACGGCTCAGAGCCGAAGCGTCCACGGCGCTCCGGACGTGAGAGCGCCGTCGGCCTGCAACGCCCCAAGCGGACGGCGACCTCGGTCGGGTTGGCCCTGGTCACGCCCCTCGTCGGCCAGGAGTTCCTGGACCGGCACGGGCTGCGCGATCCGCTCAATCGCGGCCTGCGCTACGGCGTGCGGACGGCGTTCTCGGCACTCGGCGCCTCCACCCGCCAGTTCAACCGGGTGCAGGGTCTCGGTAAGCCGCCGACGCGACTGAAGCCGAGCGGCGCGGATTACTTCGACCTCACGCCCGACGACGACCAGAAGATGATCGTCGAGACCGTGGCGGAGTTCGCCGAGGAGATTCTCCGCCCGGCCGCGCACGACGCCGACGCCGCCGCGGCGTACCCGGCGGATCTCATCGCCAAGGCCGCTGAACTCGGCATCACCGCCGTCAACGTGCCCGAGGATTTCGACGGCATCGCCGAGCACCGCGGCACCGTCACCAACGCGCTCGTCGCCGAAGCCCTCGCATACGGCGACATGGGACTGGCGCTGCCGATCCTGGCCCCCGGCGGAGTCGCGTCCGCACTGACCCACTGGGGCAGCGCCGACCAGCAGGCCACCTACCTCAAGGAGTTCGCCGGCGAGAACGTGCCGCAGGCGTGTGTCGCGATCGCCGAACCGCATGCGCTGTTCGACCCGACCGCCTTGCGGACCACGGCGGTGCGCACCCCGAGCGGCTACCGGCTGAACGGAGTGAAGTCCCTGGTGCCTGCCGCGGCCGACGCCGAACTGTTCGTCATCGGCGCTCAACTCAACGGCAAGCCCGCCCTCTTCATCGTCGAGTCGGCCTCCGAGGGGCTCACGGTCAAGGCGGACCCGAGCATGGGCATCCGCGCCGCCGCGCTCGGCCGTGTCGAACTCGACAACGTCGCGGTCCCCCTTGGCAACCGTCTCGGCGAGGACCAGGCCACCGATGCGGACTACTCGGAGGCCATCGCTCTGGCCCGATTGGGCTGGGCCGCACTGGCCGTCGGCACATCGCACGCCGTGCTCGACTACGTCGTGCCCTACATCAAGGAACGTGAGGCCTTCGGCGAGCCGATCGCGCACCGGCAGTCGGTGGCATTCATGTGCGCGAACATCGCCATCGAACTCGACGGGCTACGGCTCATCACCTGGCGCGGCGCCGCGCGCGCGGAACAGGGCCTGTCCTTCGCCCGTGAGGCGGCACTGGCCAAGAAGTTCGGCACCGACAAGGGCATGCAGATCGGCCTCGACGGCGTCCAGCTGCTGGGCGGTCACGGATTCACCAAGGAACATCCGGTGGAACGCTGGTACCGCGACCTTCGTGCGCTCGGCGTCGCCGAGGGCGTCGTCGTCCTGTAACGGCAACCTAGAGACCAGGAACGGAAACCCAGTCATGGCAATCAATCTGGAAATGCCGAAGAAGTTGCAGGCCGTCATCGACATGGCCCACGAGGGCGCCGCCGAGATGCTGCGGCCGATCTCGCGCAAGTACGATCTCGCCGAGCACGCCTACCCGGTGGAGCTGGACACCCTCGCCGACCTGTTCGAGGGCATCTCCGAGGCGAACACCATCTCCTTCGCCGGCGCCGAGGCGTTCCGCGATTCGAGCGGTGGCCCCAAGCAGAACGTCAACGGCGGGAACATGTCCGCGCTGGTGAACGCGCTGGAGGTCAGCTGGGGCGATGTGGCGTTGCTGCTGTCGGTGCCACGTCAGGGCCTGGGTAACGCCGCCATTTCCTCGGTGGCCTCGCCCGACCAGCTGGAGAAGCTGGGCAAGGACGTCTGGGCCGCGATGGCGATCACCGAGCCCGGCTTCGGATCGGACTCGGCGGCGGTGACCACCACCGCGGTGCTCGACGGCGACGAGTACGTGATCAACGGCGAGAAGATCTATGTCACCGCGGGTTCCCGCGCCACCCACATCGTGGTGTGGGCGACCCTGGACAAGTCACTGGGCCGGGCGGCGATCAAGTCGTTCATCGTCCCGCGTGAGCATCCGGGTGTCACTGTCGAGCGCCTCGAGCACAAGCTCGGCATCAAGGCCTCCGACACCGCGGCGATCCGCTTCGAGAACGCCCGGGTGCCGAAGGAGAACCTGCTCGGGGACCCCGAGATCCACGTCGACAAGGGGTTCGCGGGGGTGATGGAGACCTTCGACAACACCCGGCCGATCGTGGCCGCGATGGCCGTCGGAATCGCCCGCGCCGCGCTGGAGGATCTGCGCAAGATCCTCACCGACGCCGGGATCGAGATCTCTTACGACAAGCCCGCGCACGCACAGAGCGCCGCCGCCGCCGAGTTCCTGCGGATGGAGGCCGACTGGGAGGCCGGCTACCTGCTGACCGTGCGATCGGCGTGGCAGGCCGACAACGCCATCCCGAACTCGAAAGAGGCGTCGATGGGCAAGGCCAAGTCCGCCCGGGTGGCCAGCGACGTCACCCTCAAGGCCGTCGAGATGGCGGGCACCACGGGCTATTCCGAGGAGACACTGCTGGAGAAGTGGGCCCGCGACAGCAAGATCCTCGACATCTTCGAGGGCACCCAGCAGATCCAGCAGCTGGTCGTCGCGCGCCGGCTGCTCGGGCTGTCCTCCGCCGAGCTCAAGTAGTCCCGGACGGTCAGAAGCCGCCGGCGACCGCGACCCGGGTGCGCCCGGTGACGCCGCCGCCGACGATGGTGCGCAGGGTGTGCGGCGCGTCGAGGATCGACACGTCGCTGGTGATGGCGTCGAGGTGGGCCGGCTTGAGGTCGCCCTCGATCGCCCGCCAGAGTTCGCGACGCCGCTCGATCGGCAGCTGTACCGAGTCGATCCCCGCCAGGGTGACGCCGCGGAGGATGAACGGCAGAACCGTGGTCGGAAGCTCCGGTGACCGGGCGAGGCCCGACACCGCCGCCACGCCGCCGTAGTTCAGGACGCTGAGCGCATACGCCAGGGTGTCCCCGCCGACACTGTCGACGACGGCGGCATAGCTGGACTTGCCCAGCGGGCGGAGCTTCTCGCCCTCGGCCGGCAGCCGGCCGATCACCTGGTAGGCGCCCAGCTCCATCAGGAAGTCGTGGGCATCGGCCTTGCCCGTCGAGGCGATCACCTCGTAACCCAGCCCGGCCAGCAGGTCGACGCTGACACTGCCGACGCCTCCTGTGGCGCCCGTCACCAGGATCGGCCCGTCCTGCGGACGGATGCCGTTGACGCGCAACACGTCAACGCTCATCGCGGCGGTGAAGCCTGCGGTGCCGATCGCCGCAGCCTCGGCCGTGCTGAGCGCATCGAGCTTGACCAGGTAGTCGGCGGGGTAGCGGGCCCGGTCGGCGTAGCCGCCGTGTCGGCCGGTGCCGATGTCGTAGCCGTGCGCAACCACCCGGTCACCGGGCGCGAAACCGTCGGCCGAGCTGGCGACCACGGTCCCGGCGGCGTCGATGCCCGGGATCAGCGGGTACGACCGGGCCACGCCACCCTTGGGGGTGATGGCCAGTGCGTCCTTGTAGTTCACACCGGAGTATTCGACGGCGATGGTCACCTCACCGTCGGGCAGGAAGCTCTCGTCGACCACCTCCGGGTTCAGGGCGATCGATCCGTCGGAGTCCTGGTGCGCCACCAGAGCGTTGACTGCGGTCATGACGCCATCGTAGAGACGCGAAACCCCCGCCACGCGCGATGCGTGGCGGGGGTTTCGTACGTCGGGTCAGCCGAGAAGCACGCGCTGCAGGTCGGGCTTCATCTGCTGCAGCTGCTGGCCCCAGTACATCCAGGTGTGGGTGCCGCTCGGCGGGAAGTTGAACACGCCGTTCTGGCCGCCCGCCGCGATGTAGCGCTCCTGGAAACTGATGTTGCTCTTCAGCGTCAGGCCCTCCAGGAATTCCTGCGGCAGGCCGCCGCCGCCCAGCTCACCGGGCTTGCCGTTGCCGCAGTAGACCCAGATGCGGGTGCCGTTGGCGACGATCCTGTCGATGTTGACCGTCGGGTCGTTGCGCCGCCACGCCTCGCTGCCGCCCGGGCCCCACATCGGTTCGGACTTGTAGCCGCCGGCGTCGCCCATTGCCAGACCGACCAGGAACGGCCACGACCCCTCGGACAGGTTCAGGAAGCCCGACAGCGAGGCCGCATAGATGAACTGCTGCGGGTGGTAGGCCGACAGGATCAGCGAGGCGGATCCGGCCATGGAGAGACCGACCGCGGCGCTGCCGGTGGACTTGACGTCACGGTTGGCCGCCAACCAGTTCGGCAGCTCGGAGGTCAGGAAGGTCTCCCACTTGTAGGTCTGGCAGCCGACCTTGCCGCACGCCGGCTGGTACCAGTCGGTGTAGAAGCTCGACTGTCCACCGACCGGGAGCACGAGCGACAGACCCGAGTCGAGGTACCACTCGAACGCCTGGGTCTCGATGTCCCAGCCGTTGAAGTCCTCGCGGGCGCGCAGACCGTCCAGCAGGTAGACGATGGGCGATCCCGCGCCACCACTCTGGAACTGCACCTTGATGTCGCGGCCCATCGAAGGGGACGGAACCATCAGGTACTCGACCGGCAGGCCAGGGCGGGAGAACGCCCCGGCGATCGCCGAGCCGCCCGTGAAGCCGATCACGCCGGGGAGGAGTGCCGCGACGGCGGCGACCACCGCGAAGCGGCGGGCCCAACGGTTACGAATCTTGTCAACGAAGGTCATAGAGAGGAGTCCATCCATCTACCGGTTACCGCGTCATTCGCCAATACCGCGCGATCACAGATCGCAAATACGGCACCGCAGCAGTTTCTTCACTGCGCTGTCGCGCGCCCGCCCGGGCTGATCGTGAAAAACGGCAGCAGAACGGACCGAGAGATTCAGTTGTCGCGCCTGAAGTAAAACATGAGGGTCAAGCTGAGAAAACCCCGTCAAGTCGGTCAGACCGCGTCACGAGGTCCCGGACGCGACGCCGCCCGGCTGCCGGGAGAGCCGCCCACACGTGTTCTACCAGGACAAACTGAGCCTGCTGCGGCCGTGAGCCGCCCGATCATCCGCGGCGCGCCAGTTCGGCGAGGTGGTCGAGCGAGTTGTGCAGGTGCTCGATCGCGAACGGCGGGAACTCGATGTGCTCGCGCAGAGCCGATCCCACACCCGACCAGTCGTAGGTGAGCATGACACGAGTTCGAGCCGGATCCTCGGCCGTCAGGTCATAGCGCCAGATCCAGCCGCCGAACTCGATGTCCCCGCCGTTGGCGGGCCGCTGGCCGGGCTCCCAGGCGATCGCGTGCGGGCGGTCGAAGTGCACCACCTTGTTCGCCATTTCGTAATGACCGTCGGGGTGGTTGCCATGGAACATCGCGATCCGGAAGATCTGGCCCGCCTCGGTCAGCGTGCGGCCGTCGAGCGACTCGCGCACCCACCCGGTGCCGTCGATCGCGGCATGCTGCGCGGGGTCCGCGAGGATGGCGAACACGGTGTCGGCGGAGGCGTCGACGGTCGTGGTGGCGGTGATGACGTCGTTCGGCATGGCGGTGGCCCTTTCTCGGCGGATGTCAGCAGAACCGACCCCGGCCGCACGCCAGACTCATCGCAGACCCTTGCGAGGCGTCTGAGATAAAAGTAACGTCAGTTTCAGTTTCACCGTCCTCGACCGCCACCACGTCATCGGAGCCGCTGATGGAATCGTTCGTCCACCTGCACAGAGGCAAGACACCGCGGCGCCCGCACGCGGACCTCGACGGCCAGAAGGACGACGAGCTCGGTCGTGGCGGGTTCACCGGACGCACTGCCAATCTGTACCGGCGCAACGACCCCACCGCGTTCCGCGCCGCGGGTCCACTGCGTCCCCTCGACGTCCTCGGCGACCAACTCAAGCCGTCCGACGCGACCGACGCCGCCGGGGCGCCGCTGCTGATGTTCTCGAACCCCGACTGCCAGGTGCTGCTGTCCCGGCGCACCGAGGAGATGCCCTTCTTCGCCCGCTACATCGACGGCGACCTGTTGTCGTTCGTCCACAAGGGAAGCGGGTTGCTCGAAACCGAATTCGGGCCGCTGCGCTACCGCGAAGGCGACTGGGTGTACATCCCCAAGGCGTGCAGCTGGCGCCAGATCCCTGATCACACGCCGGACGGCCCTGCCGAGTCCATGTGGCTGATGATCCAGTCCACCGACGATTTCCGGGTACCGCCGGCCGGCTCGCTGGGCAGGCACTTCCCGTTCGACCCGTCCATGATCGTCGTTCCCGAACCGGCACCGATCGACGACGGTGTCGGCCCGCATACCGACGGTGAGTACGAAGTCCGGCTCTACCACGAGGGCGGACCGACCAGCCTGTACTACCGGCACCATCCGCTGGACGTCGAGGGATGGCGGGGTGACAACTTCCCCTTCACCTTCAACATCGCCGACTACAACGTCATCACCTCCGACAGCGTGCACCTGCCGCCGACGGTGCACCTGTTCATGCAGGCGACCGGCGTCTACGTGATGAACTTCCTGCCCAAACCCGCCGAATCCGTGCCGGGCACCGAACGCACCCCCTGGTATCACCGCAACGTCGACTTCGACGAGATCGCGTTCTTCCACAGCGGCTCGCTCTACGGCATCCCGATGCCGCCCGGACTGATCTCCCACGCACCGCAGGGCGTCCATCACGGCGCACCGGAGAAGGCACGCGAACGGGCGAGGCGGAAGTTCGACGAGTACAGCCGGGTCGACTGGTCGGTGATCGCCGTCGACACCAGGCGCAGGCTCGTCCCGTCGGCCGAGATCCTCGCCAACGACCTCGGACAGCACTGACATGACGACCGCGATCAAGCACGAGTACGACCGGATCCCGTATCTGGTTGCCTACCAGAACACTTCCGGCGTTCGGGATGTCTACGGCGGCGTTGCCGAACTCGTCGTCCTCGAGAGTCATCTGCTCCGGCCGAAGTCGCGAGCCTCCGAAACCGTGCTGGTGTTCATGCACCCCATCGGCGGCGGCGCCTACCTCCCGATGATGAACGCGCTGGCCCGCGCCGGACACCATGTCATCTACTGCAACAGCCGTTTTCGCGGCACCGACTCCGCGCTGTTGATGGAGAAGGTGGTGGAGGACCTCGGCGAGTGCATCAAGGACGCCAAGAACCGGCTGGGCTACCAGAAGGTGGTGCTGGCCGGCTGGAGCGGCGGTGGCTCGTTGTCGGCGTTCTATCAGCAGCAGGCGCAGCATCCCACGGTGACGGCGAGCCCGTCCGGCGACGGACCCGACCTGACGAAGCTGGGCCTCATCCCGGCCGACGGCATCATGCTGCTGGCCGCCCACATCAGTCGCCACGGCACGCTGACCGAATGGCTCGACGCCTCGATCCTCGACGAGTCCGACCCCACCAACCGCGATCCGGAACTCGACCTGTACGACCCCGCCAACCCCAACCAGCCGCCGTACACGCATGCGTTCCTCGAGCGCTACCGGCAGGCGCAGATCGACCGCAACCGGCGGATCACCAAGTGGGTCAAGGCGAAACTTGCCGAGCTGGAGGCCGCCGGACGCCCCGCAGACGAGTTCGCCTTCGTTGTGCACGGCACCATGGCCGACCCGCGCTGGCTCGACCCGACGGTCGACCCCAACGAACGCGCACCGGGCACCTGCTATCTCGGCGATCCACAGGTGGTCAACAACGGCCCGGTCGGGCTGGCCCGGTTCTGCACGCTGCGCAGCTGGCTGTCGCAGTGGAGCTATGACGACGCCAACGGCGACGCCGTGAAGGCCGGGCCGGACATCGCGGTGCCCGCACTGGTGATCGGCAATCTCGCCGACGACGCATGCACGCCCAGCCACACCCGCCGGCTCTTCGACGCGATCGGGCATCCCGACAAGGAGATGCACGAGATCCCCGGCGCCAACCATTACTACGCCGGTCCCGACCAACGCGCTCAATTGCGCCAGGCGGTGAGTATCGTGACGGATTGGCTGATCCGCCACGACTTCGCGAGGGCTGTATGACACCTACCGGCGGGCGAGAAGCCGACCCGGCGCACACTCCGACCGGCGCGCTCGACGGCGTCCGCGTCATCGAGGTCGGCACGTTGATCTCCGGGCCGTTCGCCGGCCGGCTGCTCGGCGACATGGGCGCCGAGGTCATCAAGATCGAGCCGCCCGGCGCACCGGACCCGCTACGCACCTGGGGACAGGCCGAACTCGACGGCGAGCACTTCTTCTGGACGGTGCACGCCAGGAACAAGAAGGCGATCACCCTCGACCTGCGCACACCCCGCGGTCGCGAGCTGTTCCTCGAACTCGTCGAGCGCTCCGACGTCATCGTGGAGAACTTCCGGCCCGGCACGCTGGAGAAGTGGGACCTGGGTTACGACGTACTGCGCGATCGCAACAAGGGCATCATCCTGGTCCGGGTGTCGGGCTACGGGCAGACCGGACCCGACGCGCACCGAGCGGGATACGCCTCGGTCGCGGAGGCGGCCAGCGGACTGCGCCATCTCAACGGCTTCCCCGGCGGCCCGCCACCCCGGCTCGCGCTCTCGATCGGTGACAGCCTCGCAGGCATGTTCGCCGCCCAGGGCGCGCTCGCCGCGCTGTACCGGCGCTCGGTCACCGGCGAAGGCCAGGTCGTCGACACCGCACTCACCGAATCCTGTCTGGCCGTGCAGGAGTCGACGATCCCCGACTACGACGTCGGCGGCGTCGTGCGCGGCCCCTCGGGCACGCGGCTGGAGGGCATCGCGCCGTCGAACATCTACAAGACCGCCGACGGCAGCTGGGTGGTGATCGCGGCCAACCAGGACACCGTGTTCCGCAGGCTCTGCCTGGCGATGGACCGCGCCGAGCTCGCCACCGACGACCGGTTCGCCGACCATGTGGCCCGCGGCCGCAACCAGGACGAACTCGACAAGATCATCGGCGACTGGGCGGCGGAGCGGCACCCGGGCGACATCATCGACGTGCTGTCGGCCGCCGGGGTGATCGCCGGGCCCATCAACACCGTCGCCGAGGTGGTCGTCGACCCGCAGCTGCTTTCGCGCGGCATGATCGCCGAACACCACGACGAGAGGATCGGGCGCACGGTCCTGGGCCCCGGCATCGTTCCAGTGCTCTCGGAGTCACCGGGAAGCATCCGCAGCGCGGGCCCGTCGCGACCGGGCCGGCACAACGAGGAGGTCTTCTCTGGTCTGCTCGGCCGGACCGCCGAGCAACTCGACGAACTGCGGGCGGAGGGAGTGCTGTGACCGGGCTGCCGGACAGGGTCGACATCCGGGAGGTGTCGCTGCGCGACGGGCTGCAGATCGAGACGCCGATCCCGTTGCCTGCGAAGCTGGAACTGCTGGAGGCGGTCGTCGCGACCGGCGTCCGCGAGATCGAGGCGACCGCCTTCGTGTCGCCGTCGAAGGTGCCTGCGCTCGCCGACGCCGCCGAACTGGCCGCCGAACTGGACCGATTCCGGGCCGAGCGCGATGTCGAGTTCTCCGCCCTGGTGGCAGGTCCCGGCGGGGCGAAGCGCGCGATCGCCGCCGGCATGGGCTCGATCGAGTACGTCGTGTCGGCGGCCGACGGCCACAGCCAGGCCAACGTGGGGCGGTCGACGGCCGAGTCCACCGACCTGATCGCCGACATCACCCGCATCGCCCACGAGGGCGGCGCCACCATCGAGGTCATCATCGCCACCGCGTGGGACTGCCCCTTCGACGGTCCCACCGACCCGCGCCGCGTCGTCGACATCGCCGCGGCGGCCACCGAACTCGGCGCCGACCGGCTGGCGATCGCCGACACGATCGGCACCACGACGCCCAAGCGGGTCGCGGACCTCGTCGCTGCCGTCCGCCCGGTGTCCGGCGACATCCCGCTCGGCGCGCACTTCCACAACACCCGCGGCGCGGGCCTGGCGAGCGCATACGCCGCCGTCACCGCGGGGATCACCCGGCTCGACGCCTCGGTGGGCGGGCTCGGCGGCTGCCCGTTCGCTCCCGGCGCCAGCGGCAACATCGCCACCGAAGATCTCGTCTACCTGTTGCGCGACAGCGGCATCGAGGTCGACGTCGACCTGCAGGCGGCGATCGCCGCCGCCGACGTGGCCCGCCGGGTCGTCGGCCACGACCTGCCGAGCGCGCTGCTGCGCGCCGGCGACCGGATCCTGCACTGACCGTGGCCACCGACTCGCTCACCGCCAAAGGTCGCCAGACGCGTGGCGCGATCGAGACGGCTGCACGGAAACTGTTCGCCGAGCGCGGCTTCCACGGCACCACGCTGGCCGACATCACCGCCGCGGCGGGCAAGTCACCCGCGGTGTTCTACCGCTACTACCGCGACAAGGAAGACCTGTTGGTCGCGCTCGCGGAATCCTTCCTGCACGACGTGGTGGTGCCGTCCGGACTCACCGTCCATCTGCCCGAGTCGGCCGACGACACGGCCTTCTTCTCGGCGGTGGTGACCGGCTACTGGAACATGTTCAAGCAGAACATCGGGATCATGATCGCGGTCAACCAGCTGGCCGACACCCGACCCAGATTCGCCGACGTGCAGAACGAGTTCCGGCGCTTCGGCGTCGACATGGTCTCCGCGACCGTGCGCCGCGCGCAGGAGCAGGGCTACGCCGCCGACCTCGATCCCGGCCACACCGGCGCGGCGATCGCGCTGCTGTTCGAGAACTTCACCGCGGTGTTCCTGCGGCCCAACGGCCTCGGGCTGCGGATCGGTGATGCCGAGGCGATCACCACGCTGTCGACGATCTGGAAGAAGACACTGTACGGCTACTGAGCGCACCAGAGAGGAATCAGAGTGGATTTCGCACTGCCGCAACATCTTCCGCCGCTACTGGAGGAGATGGACGCGTTCATCGAGGCGGAGATCAAACCGCTGGAGCGCGAACACATCCAGTACTTCGACCACCGCCGCGAGTACGCGCGCACGGACTGGGAGAACGGCGGGATCCCACGCCGCGAGTGGGAGGACCTGCTCGACGAGATGCGGCGGCGCGCCGACGCAGCGGGCTGGCTGCGCTACGGACTGCCGTCCCGGTTCGGCGGCCGCGACGGCACCAACATCGACATGGCGGTGATCCGCGAACACCTGGCGCACAAGGGTCTGGGCCTGCACAACGATCTGCAGGACGAGTCCTCGATCGTGGGGAACTTCCCCCAGGTCATCATGATGGACCGGTTCGGCACCGAGGCGCAGAAAGCCGAGTGGATCGAAGCCATGCTGACCGGCGAGCGGTCGATGGCCTTCGGGCTGACCGAACCGAAACACGGCTCCGACGCCACCTGGCTCGAGACGCGCGCTGTTCCCGACGGCGACGGCTGGGTGGTCAACGGCACGAAACGGTGGAACACCGGGGTGCACCGCGCCACTCATGACCTGATCTTCGCCCGCACGTCCGGCGAACCCGGCCAGGCGCGGGGCATCACGGCGTTCCTGGTGCCGACCGACTCCCCCGGCTTCACCGTGCCGTACTACTGGTGGACGTTCAACATGCCGACCGACCACGGCGAGGTGGAGCTGAAAGACGTCCGCGTGCCTGCCGACGCGGTGCTCGGCGAGGTGGACCGCGGCCTCGAAGTGGGCCAGACGTTCCTGCACGAGAACCGGATCCGGCAGGCGGCCAGCAGCCTGGGCGCCGCACAGCACTGCATCGACCGTGCGGTCACCTACGCCAACTCGCGCAACGTGTTCGGCAAACCGCTGGCCGTCAACCAGGCCGTGCAGTGGCCGCTGGTCGAGCTGCAGACCGAGGCGCAGATGGTGCGCCTGCTGGTGTATTACGCCGCAACCGAACTGGATCGCAGCCACCACATGGAGGTCTCGGACAAGGTGTCGATGGCCAACTACCGGGCGAACCGGCTGGTGTGTGAGGCCGCCGACCGGGCCATGCAGGTGCACGGCGGCGTGGGCTACAGCCGTCACGAGCCGTTCGAACACATCTACCGCCACCACCGGCGCTACCGCATCACCGAAGGCGCGGAGGAGATCCAGATCCGGCGGGTGGCGCAGCGGCTCTTCGGGTTCGGCAAGCGCTGACATGGCGGGCGGCGATGTCGGCACCGGTCTGGCCGGCGCTCTCGTCACGGTGCTGCGGCCGGTGCTCGGGGACTCGGTGGCGGTGCGCGACCTGCACCGCCTCACCGGCGGAGCCAGCCGCACCACCTGGGCATTCGACGCGGTCACCGACCGGGCCCAGGCGCTGATCCTGCGCACCGGTCCGGCCGACGAGGTGCATGCGGGCATGGAATTGGAGGCCAGGGCGCAGCAGCGGGCGGCCGCGGTAGGCGCACCGGTTCCTCACATCCTCGCCGCCGACGATTCGGCTGCGGCGCTGGGCAATCCGTATCTGATCTGCGGCGCCATCGCGGGCGAGACCATCGTGCGACGGATCTTCCGCGGCCTCGACGACGCCGGGCGCGACCGGCTGCTGCGGCAGTGCGCGCAGGCGCTGGCCGCGATCCATCGCGCGGACCCCGACGGCATCGGTCTGATACCGGCCGACCCGTTGGCCGAGTGGCGCGAGCGGCTCGACGAGATGGGTGACACCACCGCGACGTTCGAGTGGGCCTTCCGCTGGCTGGAAGCCAACCGGCCGCCGCCGACGCCGCCACGGCTGGTGCACGGCGACTTCCGGATGGGCAACCTGATCGTCGACGACTCCGGGCTGGCGGCCGTGCTGGACTGGGAACTCGTCCACATCGGCGAGGTGTACGAGGATCTGGCCTGGTTCTGCATCCGGGCCTGGCGGTTCGGAGCGCCCGAGCACCTCGGGGCGGGCGGGCTGGGCAGCGTCGAGAGCCTGCTCTCGGAGTACGAGGCCGCGGGAGGTTGCCCGATCGACCGGGCGGCCTTCCGGTGGTGGCTGGCGGTGGCGACACTGCGCTGGGGCGTCATCTGCCGCTTCCAGGCCGAGCGGCACCTCGCCGGGCAGACCCGGTCGGTCGAGCTCGCCGCGATCGGCCGACGGGTCTGCGAAACGGAGTGGGACCTGTTGGAACTGCTGGAAGGACGGGGCCCGAGGTGATCCACGACGCGCCGCTGCACGGTCGCCCCACCGCCGCCGAGCTCGTCGCCGCCGTCGCCGAGTTCCTCGAGCACGACGTGCGCGAGGCCACCGAGGGGCAGGTCAACTTCCACGCCCGGGTGGCGGCCAACGTGCTGCGCACCGTCGAACGCGAACTGCTGGACTCGTCGGCAGCGGACGTCGCGGCCGCGGTGCGCGACCTCGGCTATGACGACGAGACGCACCTCGCCGCGGGCATCCGGGCCGGTGAGCTCGACGACCGGGCCACCGAGCTGCCGGCCGCTCTACGGGTGCTCGTGCGGCACCGCCTCACCGTCGCCCATCCCGGCTACGACGCCACGTGACGCACGGTGGCCAGCCAGGCCGGTTCGTCGACCCGGGTGCCGACCGGCACGCCGTAGGCATCGGTCTGCGCCTGCCCCACCACGCCGCGGTACGTCGTGGTGTCCAGCGCCTCGAACTCCCAGCCGTCGGCGAATGCGCCGCGGATGTCCGCCTCACTGACCTGCGGCCCGAATCCGCGACCGGCATCCGACAGCGCGAGCACGTGCACCAGCGCGTCGGGCCGGCACACCCGGGACAACCCGGCGACGTAGCGGGCGCGGTCGGCGGCGTCGAACACGTGGAAGAGCGCGCTGTCGACGATGGTGTCGTACCGGTGCGGCCCGTCCAAGGCCAGCGCGTCGGCGACCTCGAACCGCGCGCTCACGCCCCTGGCCGCCGCGTTGTCGCGGGCCGTGCGCACGGCGTGCGGCGAGAAGTCGATCCCGACCACGTCGTAGCCGAGGCCGGTCAGCAGGATCGTGTGCTCGCCGGCACCGCAACCGGCGTCGAGGACGCGACCGCGGATGAGTCCACGCCGTTCCAGCTCGACGATCGCGGGTTGCGGGCCGTCGATGACCCACGGCGCAGTACCCGACCGGTAGGCGTCGTCGAACACGGACTTGGCGGGTGTCACTTCGGGCATTGCCTGGCCTCTCCTGATGCGGAATCCTGCTTGTGACCGAAGTGTGAAACCTCAATCGCCGTTGAGGTCAAGTCCCCACGATGAGGAGGTGGCCATGACACCGGCTCCGCCCCGGGCCGCCGACCAGGTGGCCGACCGCCTCTTCACGGCGATCGAGGCAGGCGACGCCGCCGCCGTCGAACGGCTCTGGGCCGGCGACGTGCTGGTCTGGCACTCCGGCGACCGGCAGGACAACGACCGCGCGCGGGCGTTGCGGGTGATCGGATGGTTCATCGACCGGACAACCGAACGCCGCTACGAGATACTCGATCGCACACTGTTCGACGGCGGTTTCGTCCAGCAGCACGTGCTGCGCGCCGCCGGAACGGACGGCGCAACCATCGCGATGCGCGTCTGCATCGTGATCAAAGTGAGCGACGACGGGCTGATCACCCGGATCGACGAATACTTCGATCCGGCGGAGATGGCGCCGCTGCTCACTCAGCAACCACGGAGGTGATCATGGCCAGCTTGGCAGAACTGCTCGCCAGCCCGCAGGCGGTGGGCGTGTGGACCCTGGTGCCCGACCGGTCCCGCATCGGGTTCAGCAACCGGACGTTCTGGGGCGTCGTGAAGGTGAAGGGGTCGTTCAGCGACTTCAGTGCCGAGGGACAGATCACCGGGACGGGCGCCGTGTTCGGCCGGGTCGACGTGCGCGCCGACTCACTGAGCACCGGTATCGGGAAACGCGACGCACACCTGCGGTCGGAGGAGTTCTTCGACGTCGGCGCCCACCCCGAGATCAGCGTCGTCGTGACGGCGGCCGAACCGCGCGACACCGACCGCGCCGAGCTACGCGCCGACCTGCGCATCAAGGGGATCTCCCGACCGATCGAGTTGCCGGCCGTCGTGCAGGTCCTCGACGACGGCGCCATCCGGATCGCCGGTGAGACGACCATCGACCGCACCGAATTCGGGGTCAGCGGCAACATGATCGGGATGATGGGACCGAAGTCAGGCGTGTCGGCTGATCTGGTGTTCCGCCGCGCGAGCGCTTGAGCGGCGAAACAGGCGGCAACGCATCCTGATTCGCCGACATCGCTGTCGGCGTCCGCGAGGTCGGTAGCATCTCGCGCATGGCCGAGCCGTCCCGCCCGCTGCGGATCCTGGTGTACAGCGACAATCCGCGCACCCGTGAGGCAGTACAGCTGGCCCTGGGTCGGCGGATCCACCCGGAACTGCCCGAGCTGTCCTACGTCGACGTCGCCACCGGGCCCATGGTGATCAAGCACATGGACGCCGGCGGCTTCGACCTGGTGATCCTCGACGGAGAGGCAAGTCCGACCGGCGGCCTGGGCATCGCCAAGCAGCTCAAGGACGAGATCGACGACTGTCCACCCGTCCTGGTGCTGACAGGCCGCCCGGACGACGCCTGGCTGGCCAACTGGTCGCGCGCCGAGGCCGCGGTGCCCCATCCCATCGACCCGATCCGGCTCGGCGACGCGGTGGTGTCGCTGCTGCGGACGCCGGTGCAGTAGCCCCGGCACCACCCAGGACCTCAGAATGCTTGGCGCTCTTGACTCTTGAGCGCCGAGACATGAGCGCTGCGGCGCGCCCAGCCATTGGATACCGATACTAACCAAAACGTGTGGCGCGGATCGCAAACATGGCTAGGCTGTGGGTTAGCTCACATCGACAGCCACGAGGGAGCGCTTGCGCAGTATGGATTTGTACACACCGATCCTGGTACTGGGGGCGATCGCGGCCGCCTTCGCGGTGGTATCGGTGGTGATCTCCATGGTCATCGGCCCAGGACGGTACAACCGGGCCAAGCTCGAGGCCTATGAGTGCGGCATCGAACCGCTGGCGCCGCCGTCCGAGCCGCAGACCGGCGGCATGCACAAAGGCGGGTCGCGGTCAGCGACCGTCCAGCGGATCCCGATCAGGTACTACCTGACCGCGATGTTGTTCATCGTCTTCGACATCGAGATCGTGTTCCTCTACCCGTGGGCGGTGGCCTTCGACAGTCTGGGACTGTTCGCCCTGGTGGAGATGCTGCTGTTCATGCTCACCGTCTTCGTGGCCTATGCCTACGTATGGCGGCGGGGAGGCTTGAATTGGGACTAGAGGAACGGCTGCCGGGCGGGATCCTGCTGTCCACCGTCGAGAAGGTCGCCGGCTACGTCCGCAAGGGCTCGCTGTGGCCGGCCACCTTCGGTCTGGCGTGCTGCGCCATCGAGATGATGTCGACGGCGGGCCCGCGGTTCGACATCTCCCGCTTCGGGATGGAGCGGTTCTCGGCGACGCCGCGACAGGCCGACCTGATGATCGTCGCCGGGCGGGTAAGCCAGAAGATGGCGCCGGTGCTGCGGCAGATCTACGACCAGATGGCCGAACCCAAGTGGGTGCTGGCGATGGGGGTGTGCGCGTCGTCCGGCGGGATGTTCAACAACTACGCGGTGGTCCAGGGCGTCGACCACGTGGTGCCGGTGGACATCTACCTGCCCGGCTGCCCGCCGCGTCCGGAGATGCTGCTACACGCAATTCTCAAGCTGCACGACAAGATTCAGCAGATGCCGCTCGGGGTGAACCGGGAAGAGGCGATCCGTGCGGCCGAAGAGGCCGCTTTGGCGGTGACTCCGACCATCGAGCTCAAGGGGTTGCTGCGGTGACCGAGCACGCGAACGGCAACGGCCACGGCAACGGCGCCGCCAACGGAGACGGCGCCACCACTCCGGAGGTCATCGGCGTCCGCCGAGGCATGTTCGGAGCCAAGGGCACCGGCGACACGTCGGGCTACGGACGACTGGTGCGCCCGGTGGCCCTGCCCGGTGGCAGCCCCCGCCCCTACGGCGGCTACTTCGACGACGTCGTCGACGCCCTCGCCGCCGTACTCGGTGAGGACGCGTACGCGGAGGCCGTCGAGCAGGTGGTGGTGTATCGCGACGAACTCACGCTCGAGGTCAGGCGCGAGCACCTGCCCGCGGTGGCGCGTGCGTTACGCGACGACGCCGCACTGCGTTTCGAGCTGTGCCTCGGCGTCAGCGGGGTGCACTACCCTGACGACGCCGGTCGCGAACTGCACGCGGTGTATCCGCTGATGTCGATCACCCACAACCGTCGGATCCGGCTGGAGGTGGCCGCCCCCGACGCCGATGCCCACCTGCCATCGCTTTTCGGCATCTACCCCACGACCGACTGGCACGAGCGCGAGACGTACGACTTCTTCGGCATCGTCTTCGACGGCCACCCGTCGCTCACCCGCATCGAGATGCCCGACGACTGGGTGGGACATCCGCAGCGCAAGGACTATCCGTTGGGCGGGATTCCCGTGGAGTACCACGGAGCCGAGATTCCCCCGCCCGACGAGCGAAGGGCCTACAGCTGATGTCTCGAAACCCGAAGCCGCCCACCGACGGCGGTGGTTCCGCGGCAGGTGCCGACACCGTCGTCGTCGTCGGTGGCGAGGACTGGGACCAGGTGGTGGCCGCCGCGGCGAAGGCGCAGTCCGGTGAGCGCATCGTGGTGAACATGGGCCCCCAGCATCCGTCCACCCACGGTGTGCTGCGACTCATCCTCGAGATCGAGGGCGAGACGATCATGTCGGCGCGTTGCGGCATCGGCTATCTGCACACCGGCATCGAGAAGAACCTCGAGTACCGCAACTGGACGCAGGGCGTCACGTTCGTCACCCGCATGGACTACCTGTCACCGTTCTTCAACGAGACCGCCTACTGCCTGGGTGTCGAGAAGCTGCTCGACGTCACCGACGCGGTGCCCGAGCGCGCCAGCGTGATCCGCGTGATGCTGATGGAGCTGAACCGCATCTCGTCGCACCTGGTGGCGCTGGCCACCGGCGGCATGGAACTGGGTGCGATGAGCGCCATGTTCTACGGCTTCCGGGAGCGGGAACAGATCCTGTCGGTGTTCGAGCTGATCACCGGACTGCGGATGAACCACGCCTACATCCGCCCCGGCGGGCTGGCGGCCGATCTGCCCGACGACGCGGTGCCCAGGATCCAGGACCTGCTGGAGCTGCTGCCCCGACGGCTGCGCGATCTCGAGGACCTGCTCAACGAGAACTACATCTGGAAGGCCCGCACACAGGGCATCGGCTACCTCGACCTGGCCGGCTGCATGGCGTTGGGCATCACCGGGCCGGTGCTGCGGTCCACCGGGCTGCCGCACGACCTGCGCAGAGCCCAGCCGTACTGCGGTTACGAGAACTACGAATTCGACGTGATCACCGACGACGGCTGCGACGCGTACGGCCGCTACCTGATCCGGGTCAAGGAGATGCGCGAGTCGATCAAGATCGCCCAACAGTGCCTGGACAAGCTGCGGCCCGGCCCGGTGATGATCACCGACAAGAAGCTGGCCTGGCCCGCCGACCTGAAGCTCGGACCCGACGGGCTGGGCAACAGCCCCGAACACATCGCGAAGATCATGGGCCACTCGATGGAAGGCCTGATCCACCACTTCAAGCTGGTGACCGAAGGCATCCGGGTGCCGGCCGGCCAGGTGTACTCGGCCGTGGAGTCACCGCGCGGCGAGCTCGGGGTGCACATGGTGTCCGACGGCGGGACCCGCCCCTACCGGGTGCACTACCGCGATCCGTCGTTCACGAATCTGCAAGCGGTGGCGGCGATGTGCGAAGGCGGCATGGTGGCAGACGCGATCTCGGCGGTCGCCTCGATCGATCCGGTGATGGGCGGGGTGGATAGATGACGATCTTCCTGGAACTCGGCCAGCGCCCCGACGAGGCGGGCCCGCCGATCCACGGACCCTCGGCCTACCCGCCCGACGTGGCCGCGAGGCTGACCGCCGACGCCGACGCGATCATCGAGAAGTATCCGCAGTCCCGCTCGGCGCTGCTGCCGCTGCTGCACCTGGTGCAGTCCCAGGACGGCTACCTGACCCCGGCGGGCATCGGATTCTGCGCGGACCGACTCGGCCTGACCGCCGCCGAGGTCACCGCCGTCGCCACGTTCTACTCGATGTACCGGCGCAATCCCACCGGCGACTTCCTCGTCGGCGTGTGCACCAACACCCTGTGCGCGATCATGGGCGGCGACGCGATCCTGGAGGCGCTGCAGGATCATCTGGACATCCACGCCGGTGGGACCACCGGTGACGGTCGCGTCACCCTCGAGCACATCGAGTGCAACGCCGCGTGCGACTACGCGCCGGTCGTGATGGTCAACTGGGAGTTCTTCGACAACCAGACCCCGTCGTCGGCCCGCGACCTGGTCGACGAGTTGCGGTCCGGCACGCCGCCCGCGCCGACGCGCGGGGGGCCGCTGTGCACCTTCCGGGAGACGGCCCGCACGCTCGCCGGACTCGGCGAACCACGGTCCGGCGCCGGAGAGGTCGGCGCCGCCACGCTCGCCGGTCTGCACGTCGCGCAGGAGAACTCCATGACGGCACCCGCGCCGGCGGCCACGGAGGACCGGCCGCCCACCGGTGACAACGGAGCCGCTGCCGCGCAGGATGCCGTGGAGACCACCCGCGACGAACCCGCACCCGCGCCGTCGGCCACGGTGCCCGTCGAGTCGGGTACCGCCGAAACCACCCCGCGCGCAACGGAGTCCGACACATGACCGGGCTGACGCCGGTGCTGAGCCGGTTCTGGGACGAGCCCGAGCCGTGGTCGATGGAGACCTACCGCCGCCACGACGGATACCGCGCGCTGGATCGGGCGCTGCACATGGCGCCCGACGACGTGATCGCGCTGGTGAAGGACTCCGGGCTGCGCGGGCGCGGCGGCGCCGGCTTCCCCACGGGCACCAAGTGGTCGTTCATCCCGCAGGACGACACCGGCGCCGGCGCCAAACCGCACTACCTGGTGATCAACGCCGACGAGTCCGAACCCGGCACGTGCAAAGACATCCCGCTGATGATGACCACTCCGCACTTCCTGGTCGAGGGTGCGATCATCGCCGCCTACGCGATCCGTGCCCACCACGCGTTCATCTACGTGCGCGGCGAGGTGGTGCCGGTGCTGCGCCGCCTGCAGGCCGCGGTGGCGGAGGCCTACGCGGCCGGATACCTCGGCAGCGACATCGGCGGCTCGGGCTACGACCTCGAACTGATCGTGCACGCCGGCGCGGGTGCCTACATCTGCGGCGAGGAGACCGCGCTGCTCGACTCGCTGGAAGGCCGCCGCGGCCAGCCCCGGTTGCGCCCGCCGTTTCCCGCGGTGGCCGGCCTGTACGCCTGCCCCACGGTGGTCAACAACGTCGAGTCGATCGCCAGCGTCGCGCCGATCCTGCTCAACGGCATCGACTGGTTCCGCTCGATGGGTTCGGAGAAGTCGCCGGGCTTCACGCTGTACTCGTTGTCCGGCCACGTGACCAGGCCCGGCCAGTACGAGGCGCCGCTCGGCATCACGCTGCGCGAACTGCTCGAGTACGCGGGCGGTGTGCGGGCGGGGCACACACTCAAGTTCTGGACCCCCGGCGGATCGTCGACACCGTTGCTCACCGACGAACACCTCGACGTGCCACTCGATTACGAGGGCGTCGCCGGCGCCGGTTCCATGCTCGGCACCAAGGCCCTACAGATCTTCGACGAGACCACCTGCGTCGTGCGCGCGGTGCGGCGCTGGACGGAGTTCTACGCCCACGAATCCTGCGGCAAGTGCACGCCGTGCCGCGAGGGCACCTACTGGCTGACCCAGATCTACGCCCGGCTCGAGAGCGGACAGGCAGGCACCGAGGACGTCGACAAGCTGCTCGACATCTCCGACGCCATCCTCGGGAAGTCGTTCTGCGCGTTGGGGGACGGCGCCGCCAGCCCGATCATCTCGTCCATCAAGTACTTCCGCGACGAGTACCTGGCGCACCTCGATGGCGGGTGCCCGTTCGATCCGCACGCCTCCACACTGCTGGCCGCCGAGGGGGTGGGAGTATGACGCAGACCGCGCAACCCGGGACAGAGGTACCGCCGGTCGAGATGGTCACGCTGACGATCGACGGCGCCGAGGTCAGCGTGCCCAAGGGCACGCTGGTGATCCGGGCGGCCGAACTGATGGGCATCCAGATCCCGCGGTTCTGCGACCACCCGCTGCTCGACCCCGTCGGCGCCTGCAGGCAATGCCTGGTGGAGGTGGAGGGCCAGCGCAAGCCGATGGCGTCGTGCACCACCACGGTGAGTCCGGACATGGTGGTGAGCACGCAGTTCAGTTCCGAGGTCGCCGACAAGGCACAGCGCGGGGTGATGGAACTGCTGCTGATCAACCACCCGCTGGATTGCCCGGTCTGCGACAAGGGCGGCGAATGCCCGCTGCAGAACCAGGCGATGTCCAACGGCCGCGCCGAGACCCGGTTCACCGACGTCAAGCGCACCTTCCCCAAACCCATCAACATCTCCGCCCAGGTGCTGCTCGACCGGGAGCGCTGCGTGCTGTGCGCCCGCTGCACCCGGTTCTCCGAACAGATCGCCGGCGACCCGTTCATCGACCTGCTGGAACGCGGTGCGCTGCAACAGGTCGGCATCGCTCCGGGCGAACCGTTCGCCTCCTACTTCTCGGGCAACACCGTGCAGATCTGCCCGGTCGGCGCGCTCACCGGCACCGCGTACCGGTTCCGCGCCCGGCCGTTCGACCTGGTATCCACGCCGAGCGTGTGCGAGCACTGCGCCTCCGGCTGCGCGCAGCGCACCGACCACCGCCGCGGAAAAGTGCTGCGCCGGTTGGCCGGTGACGACCCAGAGGTCAACGAGGAGTGGAACTGCGACAAGGGCCGGTGGGCGTTCACGTACACCGGCCTCGGCGACCGCATCACCACACCCGGGCTCCGCGAGCCCGACGGCACCCTGCGGCCGGCATCGTGGTCCGAGGCGCTGGGCGTGGCGGCGGCCGGACTGGCCCGCGCGACCGGCGCG